>NZ_CP073172.1 GCF_023035815.1 Borrelia parkeri | reverse complement strand
TAGTTTAGTTTTTAATAGTATAAAATAGATAACTAAAACCTATCTTAAAAATCTATTCTACACACAATTTTTCAGCTTTTATTTCTATGCTCATAACACACTTGTTTAATCAATTCAAATACTTTCTCTTCAGGATCTCTTTCAACAGCAGGTCCAGGCACAGGAGGATTTAAAAACATAAAATAATTATCAAAAACATCGGCAAGTCTTTTTTCTATTCTATAATGCTCTTTTGCATCTATATTAAGATTTTCATCTCTACCTCTACATTAGGTGAATTATCTTTACCATATTTAATATGCTTAAGTAATTCTTTAACTTTTCCCTTATCGTTCAGTTTCAACAAAAACATTTTAATATATTCTTCTATTTTAGATACATCTCCTTTTAAATGGATATCAAAATTAGCTGAAACACCTTTGGGTAATTCATTTTTTAATACACTAACAACAAAAAAAGTTAATATACCGGTCTCTTCTTTATTAAGTCCAAGATTATCTCTCCAATCTGATTTTAAATTAACATTAACTGGTTTTTGCAAGAAATCATCTTTATTATTTTTATTATTATAATCTTTAAATAAATCACAACTTACAAAACAAATCACACAAAATATAAATACAACTCTATACATAAAATCCAAAACTAACTTACTCTTTATAAAGATATCTCATTATTACTGTTTTTCAATATACAATAAAAGGAAACTTTGTTTATTATGTAATATTAAGTTTATCTTTTAACCTCTTTAATGCCTTATCATCCAATTTGAGTTTACTAATATTCAATGCACCAGAAATAGCTATTATCTCTTCATAAGACAACCTACACCCTTTTAAGATATGATTCTTAAAACTTTTAGTAGCAATAGGCACAATTTTTTCAATAACATCAATCAATATCCTGGCATATTCACGCATCTCTTTTGATGAATTTTCCCTAACCTCTTTCGATTCATTGAACGCCAACCTTATTTTGATAAAATGAAAAAGATTATTTAAATCAATCTGCCAATACCATTCAGTATACAAGCTTAACGGTAAAGCTATTCTAGACACTTCTTTTGAAACATTACACTCTATCATATTTTGATATAGTTTGTAACAAAAACTTTGACTTTCCTTTAAATCGCTTAACACATCTTTTGCAAAATTAGATTCAGTTTGCTTACTCTCAACATTTTGAATCTTTATATCCTCTTCTAAAGGAAGATAAAACTCTTCTCTCAGCAAACTATATGAACCAGACACTTCATTAATCCTTGCTGTTCTATGTCTCATCCATTGTCTTGCAACAAATATAGGGGCCTTAACATAAAATGTAAAAACAACTTGTTCAAATGGACTTGTATGCTCATTTCTCACTAAATAATCTATAAGTTCATCATCTTCTCTCCTAATACTTTCACCTCGATATGAAATTCTTGCTGCTTGCACTATTCTCTCGTCACTACCCATATAATCAACAAGCTTGATAAAGCCCTTATCTAAAACCTTATATTCCTTATTTAATAAATCATCTTTTTCAATATCAGTATTCAAAAGCAATTACTCCCACCAAAGCTTTAAAATAATTTACCAGTTATTCAATTTGCATTATTATATCAAAACATTTGATACCTTTCAAAAACACTTTGGAATAATAATACTCACACTTGTTAAGACATTTAAGCAGTACAAACTCATAGTCAAATCTTAAAGGTAATTAGTTTGTAAAAACTTATTTAAATAAAATTAATAAGAGTTCCTTTATAAGGAACTCTTATTGAAAATACTAATCTTATAAAAGATTTAAATCTTTACCATCTCTATCTTGAAAGATTCTCTAGAACAGACTTTGCCTCATTAATGAGTTCCTCTATCTCTTTCTTTATTCCTATTGCTTCTCCTATATTAGAAGAAGAGGATTCTAATAAACTTAAAACATTTTCTGCATCACTTCGTGCCTTTTGAGCTAAAGAATCGCTATTCCATCTTCTTGATGAGTAACTTCTACGTTTATTATTTCTTAATCTTTCAATAATAGCTTCTCTTAAAGTTTTTTGCGCTTCTTCAAAAAAATATTTTGCAGAACTTCTTTTATTAAGTCCTGCATCAATTTGGGTCATAAACATATCAAGCTGATTCCTTTCTTCATTGAACCTATTTTGTAATTTAATGAGCTTCTGTCTATTTGTTTTATCCTTTATAAGATTACTACTCCTTATTTTATTTTTAAGTTCTGAAAGAATACCATAAAAACTAGATTCTAATCGCTCATATTCACTTTTGAGTTTAAGTGCATCCTCAATTAATTGAGAAAATCCAGAATCTTCAATAACACGCTCTATATTTTTAACTGCATTATCTACTTCTTTTTCGGACTCAGTACTTGGTATTAGGTCTCCTTCTTTTATCTCTATTTCTTCTTGGACATAGTATGGATAAAATTGCTCAGACACCTCAAATCCCGCATTAACAGGCTTTACTCCCATATCTTGTTTTATTTCTACACCCTCTTCAAAAGCATCTATAACAACTTCTTTTTGTTCCTGATTTTCTTGTTTATGGTTTAAACCTTTATTATCTTTGCTT
Source organism: Borrelia parkeri (assembly GCF_023035815.1). NCBI lineage: Bacteria > Pseudomonadati > Spirochaetota > Spirochaetia > Spirochaetales > Borreliaceae > Borrelia > Borrelia parkeri. The sequence goes on along the minus strand of NZ_CP073172.1, from coordinate 30,998 downwards.
TCATCTAAAAATTTTTCCCTTACTTCATTTAATAAATCATTAAGGGCATTGATATCACATGATAACAAACATAATAATGTTAATATACATACTGATAAAATACTTCTCTTCATATCTCCCTCCTGGGATATTAGATTATTTAATTATTAAATCTCGATATTGAAATACAATAATTACTGGTAAGTGTACACCCTTTTATTTTAAATAACAAAAATAAATTTCATAAAACCCCGGTTATTTTATTCTGTAATAATTAAAATCTATTTAAAATTATTTTAATAAAGTAAAATTAATTACTTACTAATCAAAACTAATCTTAGAATACTTACTTCCACCTAAGTAGCATAGGAGTGAATAAAAGTTACTCTCTTATCTTTAGTACAAATATTTAATACATCACCAAAATGTAAAGAAGGAAAACAATTCTTATAAAAAGAAAAGTTTTCCTTAAATGACTTTATTTAGTAGATTATTTAATTAGATAATTTATTTAGCAGCAGCAGGTTGAGTAGTCGTACTAGCTTCAGTTGATTCAGTAGTAGTCTCAGAGTACTGTATTCCCTTAACAGCTTTTCCTACTTTATCTAGTTCGCTTGCTACTGTTTTCCTAATTATTAAGTCAAGTATTCCCAGTACCTTATTTACAGCAGTTACAGCAGCAGCTTTAACTGCACCATCTTCATTAGCAGCAGCACTAAATTTACCACCCTTAGTCATAGCTTTAAGAGCAACAGCAGCTGCTAAGTCTGCATTTGTTTTAGCACCAGTATTAGCTTGAACATCAATTTTAGTCGCTAGAGTTCCAGCTTCATTATCATTGCCTGCAGCAAGTGCAGCATTAGTTTTAGCATCTTTAATCTTATCAATCATTGCCCACGGATCAGCTTTAGACACTTCTTCAGCTAGATTAGGACCAGAGTTAGCAGCTGCAGCAGCACCAGACTTTGCAAGAGTTGCTCCTGCCTTATCATCACCAGCAACTACCTGAGCACCAGCATCTCCAGAACTGATTTCTACTTCAGATTTCTTTGCTACTTCAATAATTGCATTCACACTTTTAATTATAGTGTCAACTCCATCCTTATCAGCAGCAACTGCAGCACCAGCATTATTAGCATCACCAATATTAGTATCGCCAGCTTCCTTAGCAACCCCAGCAAGTTTAGTTAAAGCAGCAATTAGTTGCTCAAAGACATCACTAGCACTGTTAATTGCACCCTTAACAGCTTCAATTGTGCTACCATTAGCATTTTTTGCTTCAGATATTTCACCTGATAACTCTTTTAACTTATTCTTAGTAATTGTAAGTCCATCACCTATAGTCTTAAAGTGTTCACCAACTTTACTTCTCTTATCACCCGATTTAACTGCTGTAAGTCCCAAAGCATCACCAATAGCATTACCAAAAAAGCCAAAAATCTCGTAAAACCCATGACCTATTTTGATAAATGAACCAAAGAAAGAAATTTTAAATTAAGAAGCCAATTTAATTTCTTAAAGTTAATTACAACAATATAGAAGGCATCTTAGATATCGATCTAAGATGCCTTCTAATCTTATTTTAAAGTAATGAATCTATCTTATTACTGACCTGCTGTTTTCGGAGCCCTTGCTTCATCTATTTTTTCTTTTGCTGTTTTAAGAACATTCTTTACTGTCTTTTTAACTATATCTTCTACCGCTACTAATAGTTTATTTACTGATGTTATTCCTACTGCTTGTACTGTTATTTTATCATTGGCATCATTATTTGCAGCTAATTTACCTCCTTTAACCAAGGAACGTAATGCTATTCCTCCACTCACGGCACTTGCCAGCGCCGCACCTTTTGCTATATTCCCTACAGTACCTCCTACTGCAAATTCCAATGGAGTTGTATCTGCAGTTGCATCAGCTCCGATTTTCACAGCCTTATCTTCTGTTGAATTAATTATTGAAGCTAATATTTCTTCTCCACTCACTGCGGATACTATTGCTGCCGCTTTATCTCCTACTGTTGATCCTGCATTAGCATTTTCAGCTAAAACCTTGGCTCCATTTTCTGGAGAAGCTACTCCTATTGATGCTTGCGACAATGTTAACCTACTTCCTTTTAATTCTTCAACACCTGCTTCCACAGCTGAATTTACAATCCCTTTCAATGCTTCAAATACTATCTTTAATTCATCTGCACTTGCTGATACTCCTTTTTGGGTATCGCTTCCTACCTCACCTACTTTACTAATATCTCCTATTCTCTCTAAAGAAACTATATATCTTTTTAATTTTTCAAACATTTGCTTAGCTTTTTCAATCGCTTTATCTAATTCTGATTCATTTGCTTCTTTTTCTGATTGTTTATCAGACTGATCAGTTTGACCTGAAATTGCTGACAATTCCCCTACAGCTTTCTCTATTCCTTCTGCTAATTTCTTATAATAGTTCCCTACGTCATTTTTAGTTGTATCTTTAGTTACTCTTAAGCCTAATGTATCTGAGAGTAACTCTAAAAATGAATAAAAGGCATTTTCAGCACTTTTACCTACTTCCATTAGCACTGCACTTAAACTTCGCCCACCTGTAGCTGCCTCGCCATCCTTACCTACTTGTGGTTGTTGACCACTGCCACAGCTAAGAAGTAAAAATAAAGTAATAAGTATAATAAAAATAAAAGGAAAACGATTCTCATGAAGAGAAGAGTTTTCCTCAAATGACTTTATTTAGTTATGTTTATTGTTATTAAATTCTAACTAGTTCTTCTTAATTTCAGAGATTGTATTATCAGTAGTTACAGGAGTATCGGTAGAATTAAATTTCATAGCATCTTTAACAGTCTTAAGTCCCACATCAATTGTTTCTCTTATAGCAATAGTTAAAGTATCTAATGCCTTAATTACTGCACTGATAGCTGCACCTTTAACCGCGGGAGCATACTCAGCAGCTTCAGCACTAGGACCAGCAAATTTACCATTCTTAGCCATAGCTGTTAATGCAATAGCACCTGCAATAGTTCCATCTTTAGCCTTAGCCTTAGCAGCATCTCCGGCGTTATCGTTAGCAAATAATTTACCTGCTTCACCATTACCATTAGCAGTTCTTGCGCTAAGATCCTCGGCTTTTTTATCAGTACCAGCATCAGCATTTCCTTTATCTTTAAGAACCACGTCTACTATATCTTTAATTCCCTTTACTAGTTTATCAACTTCAGTCCCAGCAACACCAGCAGCATTATTAGTACCAACATTACCAAGTAACTCATCACCTGTAGTACCAACAGCCTCACTAGCAGTCTTAGCCCCCTGGATTATTTTATCAAGAGTATTAGTAATTAGAGCTTTTACAGCAATACCTGTAGCCTCTGCATTAGGATTATTATCAGATTTCATATCAGAAACAATTTTCTCAAGGGATGTCTTAGTAGATGAAAGAGTATCATGTACTTTCTTAAAGTAGTTCCCAACATCAGACTTTTTAGTATTAGTATTAAACCCTAAAACCCCTCCAACTATATCAGAAAAGGAAGTAAAAACATTTAAGAAGTCATTACCTAAACTAATAAGAGATTTTAAGAATCTACTCTGAGGATCCTCAGTCTTAGTACTGCCACTCCCACAACTCAGAAGTAAAAATAAGCAATCTAAGTTCTTATTAAGTGATAAAACAAGGTAAAATCAAAACATAAATATAAGTCTAAAATTGATAAGTAATCATAAGAAATCTAAGAAGAATAATAGTAAAGCAAGTAGATAGAGAATAAAGAAACAAAATAAGCTAAGAGAAGCAAACTCCTAGCTTATTATTTATAGACTTTATTTTATAAGAAAATAACGATTGATTAAAAAGTAATCATATAATAACTAATTAACTTGTTTACTCTTAGTTAGATTGAGCAGGAGTTGAAAGCGCATTAATTGCAGCTGTTACTGCAGCTTCAGCAGCAGTTAACAAAGCATCAATTGCTGTGTTGAGTTTTTTAAGTTCTGCAACTCCTTTGGTTCCATCTGGCTTATTAGTTTTATCTATAGCTTCTTTTGCATGTTCATCAGTAACAGCGCCATCTGCCTTACCAAGATCAGAATGCTCAGTTTCCAACTTTTTTATGAATGCATCATTATCGGTCTTAACAGCAGTAACCTTTTGTTTCAATTCATCAGAGATTCCATTTGTTTGTTCCAATACTCCCAATTTAGTTTTTACAGCTGATATTACACTATGTGCACCAGCAAGCAATGATCCATTTTTACCACCATTATCATCTTGAAGACCATCTGCTTGAATTTTCTTTTTAATAGCCTTAGCGAGGTCATCAATGGACTTAACTAAGGTATGAATTTCTGTAACACTCTTAGCAAAAGCAACAGCCTCTGTTATTTTTGAACTTACTGACTTTAAATCAATAAGAGTGCCATCAGATTTAGCCGCTTGCCCATCTTTAGGAGAAGAAGCTGAATTATTACAAGACATAAGTAAAAATAAAGTCATTAATAACGCACAAAAAGTAATTCTTTTCATTATCACGTGCCTCCTTATTAACCTAAAATTTTATTTCAAAAATTCGGTTTTTCAATTTTTTTTGTAAAAAAAATTGAAAAAAACAAAAACATTATCAATATCTAAATAAATTACGATTTAAAACAAAGCCTAAAATCTACACAAAACTTTACGTTAAAACTAATCCCTTCATTTCTTGATAAAGATTAGGATTTTATCTTTTTTTCCTCAAAACCTTTCTCCAAGAAAAAAACACAGATAGTTTCATCAAAAAAAATGAGAACATCCATAAAACCCCAAATTAACTGAAAATACAAACCATGCTTTCAAAGAAAGAAAGAGTTTACAAATCAAACTCAAAACAAAACGTTGATATTACTATTAATAAATGAATAGACAAATTTAATAATATTGCAAATTAAAAAAATTTTCTCTATGAACAGATTAAACACAGTCACAACTTTACCAAAGTTTCATTAAATTTTAATTTAAAATTTATTATCTTGTTTTTCAAATTTATTAAAGTATAATGTTAAACACTAAATTATGAAATAACTGCTATTTACAAAAATCGTAAATAGCAAACAATATACCATACAGTATTAAAAGGGGGAAATGTGTTATCTTCTTTCAAAGACCTAAAATTAACAAAAGTTTTATTAATTTTTTTACTTACAGCGTGTTCTTCCTTGCAAGTCGAACATGACAAAATTAATCAAACAATAAGAATATATCAATATTTAAGCAAAAACTTAGAACTAAAAGGTGTAGTTGACTATCAAAACAACACAACACAAATATTTTTGTATACTAAACTAAGAAACTATAGCATAATCAAACAAACTCCATTAACACTACCAGACGGCACCAAAATAGAAGGTAAAACAAGCTATGAATACGATAATAAATCTTCATTTGGAAAATGGGTCAACACCTCCTCTTTCAGCTTAAATAAGACTATACTAGAGAAAGTTCTCAATGAAGACGAATATGTATATAACAAAGAAGATATTAAAATCCAAGTCGGTTTAGAAACGTTGCAAGTCAATAAAGCCAAAATTAGAGATTTTCTATTAAAATTAAACGCAACTGAAAAGCAATATACCCAAAAACGACATCCTGACAAAGAAAATACTCAAAAATAATAATCAAAGCTTTAAAACTAACGTTAAGAGATATATCGTTAATTTTAAAGCTCTTTTATTATCCTTATCAATTAATAAAATTTTATATAAATATATAAAAAATACTTACAAAAAAGTGACATTAAAAGAAAGATTAATGTAAAATTAAACACCATATATGAAAACTGAAATGAAAACTGAAATAAAATAACAAATTATATAAAAATCTATATATTTATAGAATAGATAAATTAAGATAAAATGACAAAGGCTACCTACTGTAGCCAACCTATTATTCTAATCAAACAATAAGAGTGAGACTTTAAATCTCAGTCTATAGAATAATTATAAACTATTTTATCTTTTTGTAAAGTCTTTTTCAAAAGTTTTTATGCTATTTTTTAAAAAATTATCAAAAACTTTATATTTTACTAAGACAATATAAATATCTAATTAAAACACAGTTGGATTTACTGTACTTTCAGACTATTATATTTCTCATGCATCTTATTAAAAAAATCTTTCTCATTTTTATATATTTCTTTAAGCAAAAAACTAGCAAATTTTGTGTTGGATTTATAAAAATAGAAACTCTCTTCATCATCTAGTTGAAACCTTAAAGGTTTTAAAGGGTTGACATTATTTTCACTAATGACATTATTATTTTCCAATACTTTAATTGCATAATCTACACCTTTACTTAAAATTAAATCATAATCAATTTTACCACTATCAATTCCTATAACTAGCTTAATATATCTATATATGGAAGTTTTTGCTATTTTATAGCTCTTGATAAAAGCTGTAAAACTTTTATATCCATCAAGAGCATAGTATTTACTTTCATTAATTTCTTTCAAAATTCTAGCTGTTTCTATTTTATTATAGGATTCTTCTTTTATTAAAATCTTAAGCTTCTCTTTTAATTCTAAATATCTCTCTTCTCTTGTCTTGTTTAAAGACTTGAAATTACACGTTTCTAAATCAATTCTTTTAACTATCTCTATTTTTCTACTCTTACTCATCGTATACCTCATTAAACCTGTTCCATTTGGAACTAATAGTTCCAAATGGAACTAATCATTAATTATTAATCCTACTTAAAAAGTTTTCTAATATTTCTTTATAAGCTTTGTAGTAGTCTTCATTTGGATTAAAATCAACTCTGTGAAAAATAGTTTTTCTCAAATTATCTCGCTTTGGAACACTTCCTAAAAAAGTTTCTTTATACTCACTCTCAATAAATTCTTTTAATTCTTTATCTATGGTCTGCCTTTCAATCAGGTTCGTTACTAAATAAAACGTTGGCAATTCACTTCTAAATATATCCCTCAATCTGTTAGTTATTAAATCTACACTCTCAATTGCCCACTGATCGGTTGGTAAAGGGATGATAAGATAATCAGTGATTATTAAACTATTATTTAGTAAACTTCCTAAAGTCGGAGCTGTATCCATAATGATAAAATTATACCTGTCTTGTATATAACTTAAAAATATTTTAAGTAGACTTTCCTTCAAAGATATACTCTCTTCATTAAACTGACTCAAAGTCAAGTGACTTGCTATAAAATCAAGATTTTCATTAATCTTTACAACTGAATTTTCGATATCCAATTCTTTTTTTAACACTCTGTATATATTAACTTTTTTTATATCTATATTTTGACTCTTTATAAGATTAATATAAAAACTCGTACCACTGGCTTGTGGATCTAGATCAATTAATAGTGTTTTGTATCTTTTACTTGAAAGAATATTACTAAAAAACAAAGCAGTTGTACTTTTCCCGACACCTCCCTTAATTGAGGCTATGGTAATTATTTTTGGTTTTCTTTTATCCATCTTAATATTCCTTTGTCTTCAAGATATTCTTTTCCATAAAATTGGTAGACCTCTCTTTCCAATCTTAAAGTTCTATCTAACAAAGAATTGTAAAACATCCTTTCCTTATTTTTTGCTTTCAACAGTGTATGCAAACTTCTCAGATAACAAAAAACACTTCCCTTTTTAAATCTAAATTCAATGTAATAAATTTTTATTATTCTGGATGTCTTTTTTACTTCATTTTCCTTGTAATTTATAATAAATGGTTTTGGTAACTTTGTAAATCCATAGTAAATTCCTATAAATTTATCTCCTTGCCTCATATGAAATAAATGAAGACTTTCATATTTATTAGGATCGAAAACATTTCTAAAACATAACCAAAATTTACCTTTATTTGGTCTTGCTTCGAAATTATTTATCATACTGAAAATTTTTGTATGATACATTTTTTTATAGTTTTTTTCTTCTATCTTTTTAAAAAAATTTTTACGCTCATGCTCCAATTCTGACTTTCTTGCCATCAATTTCGCTTTTAACTCATGTATTGCCTTTTCCACTTTTTTCATATTTCCCTAATTAGAAACCAGTAATCCTTTTTTCATAATTTCCGTTATCAATTCGCTGGTCTTCACTATTTCATTCGGATTATCTATATAATTCATCTTTGGTTTTATTTTTTTTTCTAGATCTTGATATAATTTTTGTGCTTTGGTTTTATTTTTGTCTTTAAATTCTCCTATCATCATGTTGAAATCCGTATTTATATTTCTTTTTGACATAAACCATATTTTATCTTTCTTTTTTCTGAGTATGGTTTTAAAGAAACTTACTGCATCATTTTCATTATATTCTCTTAATTCTTCCATGAAGTCCTTTAGGTTCCATAGTGTATTTTTATAGCTTATCTGTGTTTTTACAATGTTTCTTATTTCATTTAGGTCTTCACTTTTTATTTTCACAAACTTTTGTAGTATGATTTTCTCTAATTTTTTCTCTTTGGTTTTGATGTATTGCAAATCAGAATTCTTATATTTATTATATTTACTTTTTATATAACTTAAAAGATGTGAAAATATCTGATGTGAAATTTTGAATTGTTGATTTTGTTCTTTCAATTTGTCTTTTTTAATAGCATTATCTCTTGCGTGATCTATGTTTTTTTTCCTTTTAATGAAATAAGCTTTGCTTATTGCTTTATTAGCTATTTTTTCAAGAGTTTTGTTGATTATATAGTAAGTGAAACTACCATTGTTTTTTCCAAGTGGGTTGAAGTCGATTTTTAATAGACCAATTTCTTCAAAGTTTTTAATATCGCTTTGTATAGTCCTTTTTGTTACTGTTTTAAATCCTTTTTTTTCTAAAATTGAATTTACCATCATTACAACATTTCTTAAAGAATACCTTCTCTTATTTGTGAAATAATTATGTTGCAACTTTTGAATTACCCAAAACACCTTTAATCTTCGATCTACTACTTTGTTAAATGGCATCTTACTGATCTTTTCTTGTCTCATTTTAAACTCCTATCGTTTGATCTTTATATTTAAAACGTTAGTGATATTTTAATTAAATGTTGGGGAAAAGTAAAGTCTTTAGATAATATATTCATATCTTAAATTTATTTTATATTGTTTTATTTTGATAATAGTAAAATTATGTTGTTCTTATTTATAAATTGTTTGATATATTATTAAATAGATATTCAGATATTCAGATATTCAGATATTCAGATATTCAGATATTCAGATATTCAGATATTCAGATATTCAGATATTCAGATATTCAGATATTCAGATATTCTTTGTTAATAATAGGTAGGTTTTATCACGAGGGTTTTTTGGAAATAGCTTATAAAAATTTTTTACTTTTCATTTTCATCTTTTGTTCTTGCAATTTTGATACTGCATCAAGATTTTTCCTTCCTTTAGAAGAATCAATAAAATTGGAAATTGCAGGTTATGAATATTTGGGTGGTAATAAATTTAAAACACGAGTTCATTCTAAAGAGTATTTTGATTCTGTTAAGGATATTAATGGTTACTCTTATTACTTTATATTGGATAAAGATATGCAAAATATTGAGATGCAGATAATTTTGTATTCAAAAGTTGCAGGTTTATTGGATTATAAATTTGGGTTTATTTTTGATTTTGGATTTAAGTTTGATTTTTTTAATGCTATTCCTCCCAATTCATTTGAGTTTCAAGTTAAAAAAATATTTAAGAGAGAAATTGTATTAAATAGTGAGCTTGATATAGCTAATGATAGCCAATTTTCTACTTATACTTTTAGTTTAGAGCATATAAAGAAAATTAACCGTGAATTTGAGATTAGAAATCATAAGGATGATATTAATTCAAGTACAAGTGAACTTATGTATTTTGTGGGAAGTTCCAAGTATTCTACTTTAAGAGAGGCATATATTGTTCTCTATTACTATGTTTTTAGGGCTATTGAGAGATTTATGTGATAATAGGAGTTTTATTGGTAATTTTTTGTTATTATCACTTTTATTTAAGTATATGTTTAATAAATTGTTTTTGTTTTATAAGTTGATAGTAGTTTAAGTAGATGTTCTTATTATTTTTTCTTGCTATAATTTGTTTAGTATGTCTTTGAAAGTTAATATAAAAAAAGAGCTTGAGTTTTTTAGAAAAAACTTGGAAGCAATGTATGTTAAGTATTTGAAATATGAGATTTCATATTATAAATTAAATAAAAGTCTGAGTACTCTTGCTGAGAAACATAGAAGTATTCTCTTAAGGAAGGATAAGTTTACTAATCTTTCAATCATATTGAATCTTTCTAAAACCCGTAAAATAATAAAGGAATATATCAATCTTTCAGTGATTGAGGAGATAAGACAAAAAAATAAGCTTTTGTTTTTTTGGATTCCTAAAAAAGTAAAGGCACTATCTAATATCGATATAAAAGATTTATGTAAAATTGAGGAGTTGATGGTTTCTAATAATATTTTAGGTAAAAAGGTTTATTTTGAGTCTTTCCTAAGTTTGTTTAAAAGTCCTGAATGGTTAAATAATTATTCCCATCATTATAAGATTTCAAAAATTAATAGTTATAGAAGAGAGCAGATATCGGTTAAGATAAACTTAAAAACTTATATTGAGATAATAAATATTTTGTTGTCTCAAAAAAGGGATATCAGATTAAAGTTTTATGGAGTATTAATGGCAACCGGACGGCGTCCTGTTGAAATAATGAAAATATCTAAATTTTATGTTGAAGATAGTGAACATATTTTCATGAAGCATATTGCAAAGAAGAAAGAGCATAATTTAATTCATGAAATTGTTTTTCCCACTTTTGCTGATTCTAAATTGATTATTGATTCAATAGAAGAGATAAGATATATGGAGAGGACAGAAAAACTTTCGAAAGAAATTATATCTTCAAATCTTGCTTATAGTTATAATAGACTATTTCGTAAGATCTTTGAAAATATATTTGAACCTGAAGAGTCAGTTTATTTTTGTCGAAGGCTTTATAGTAGGTTTTCTTACCTTGCATTTGCTCCAAAAAATATGGAGCTCAATTTGTGGATAACCACGGTTTTAGGACATGAGCATGATGATATAATAACTGCTTTTCATTACAATCGTTATATTTTGGAGAACTTAGATGATAATGCTGATATTGATCTGCTTAAATTGATAAAAAGACGGATATACACGTATGTTAGGAGAAAGACTACATATTCTGTTGTTACTATGCAAAAATTAAATGTTTTGATAGAAGAGTGTGGTGTTATGGATGAAAATTATGTCAAGACTTTGCATGTAATTAAAGAGCTGATGATCGAAGATGGTTTAGATAAATTGGAAATGCTAAGGGGCCTTAATGTTAAAATTCGTAAATCTTTCAAGCAAAAATATGGTTATAATTATAATTACGCAAAACTTGGTGAGTATTTAGCCTTGATTTTTGAATATGATGTTTAGGTATATTGTAAAAAAGTTAATTTTGTTTTGATGTTTAATATTTATTTTTACTGACTAATTTAGAGTTTTTTTTAAATATTTTGATTTGTAATATATTTGTTAATTGTATGGATACAGGATTTCTTTATTTTTTTAAGAAGACATTAAGTGTCGATGGTAATAGAATGATTTATATTTCCTATCTTTATGATAGTTTGGTTTCAATTCAACCGATGCAAGATTGGTTGAAAATTGATTTTAGAGACTCTAAGAGAGGTAAGAAATATTTTTTCCTTTTTAAAAGAAGTAAATTAAATGGAGAATTTATTTCTTGTAATTTTTTAAGGACAGAAACTAACTATGGGCTTGATATTAAATTTTCGGATGGCAATCTAAATATTTTTTGTAAGGATAAAAAGTCATTAGATTTTTTGAAGTTCAGAGTTGAACGTTTTTTTCAATCTAGTTCAAAGTCCCTTAATTTTGCAAATAAGGGTGGAACTAAAGCAAAAATTGGTAAGATGAAAGTAATTAAGGGTAAGATTAATAAAACTGTTAGTAGTAGGAACAAAAATTCTTGAAATCAAAGGGATATCTTTCGTCTAAGATTTTTTTTTCTATGTTTTCAATTTTTGAGTACCCGTTGCCTTTTTTTAAGGTTTTTTCAAATAATTCAATTTGTTCTTTATTGTCAAAAAAAGCTACTATTTCAACTTTTCCATCATCTAGGTTCTTAACAAATCCTTTGATTGCTATTTTAGTTGCGGTTTGTTCTGTAAAGAACCTAAATCCTACACCTTGTACTTTTCCAGAAATGAGGTATTGGTATTTGTGCATATCTTTATCCTTTTTTATAAAATATAAGAGGAGCTATTTTAAAATGAAACCCCTCTTATTGCTAGTTTATATTCTTAAAGCTTTCTTAAGAATTGATGTAAGTTTTATCCATTTCCATTCTTATATTGTCAGATAATCCTCCAAATATAATTTGGATACCATTTCCTTTTTGAAGCATTCCGCTTGCTCCAATGGATTTAAAATAGGTGACAGATTTAACTAGTTCTATTTTATTGACATTTATTCTTAGTCTTGATGCACATGCGTCGAGATATGTGATATTGTCTCTACCTCCAAGTCCTTCTAGTACTTTTCTGGCAATTTCTGATATTGCTGTTTTTTGTGTGCTTATTTTTGTAACTTCTTCTTCTACTTCTTCACGTCCTGGTGTTTTTAGATTGAATTTTATGATTGCAAGTTTGAAAATGTAATAAAATCCAATGAAGTAAAATATTCCAATAATAGGAATCATTATCCAAGTTGTTTTGCTATTTCCTTGCAGTATTCCAAATAGGAACATATCGATAAATCCTCCAGAGAATGTTAATCCAACTCCAATATTGAAAACATGTGCTAATAGATGAGCCAATCCAAATAAAGGAACATATATAAGATAGTAAAGGGCAGGAGCTGCAAAAAGGAATGCAAATTCAAGAGGTTCTGTTATTCCTGTTAGCATTGATGTGAAACTAGCTGATAATAATAGAGAAGCTGTGTTTTTTTTATTCTCATTTTTTGCGGTATGATACATTGCAAGAGCAGCGCCAGGTAATCCAAAAATCATTATTATAAATTCACCACTAAAAAATCGTGTTCCTCTTGTAACTTCAAAATGTACAGTATTAGGATCTGAGAGTTGTTTGAAGAAGATATTTTGTGCTCCTGAGACCAGTTCTCCATTAATTTCCATTGTTCCGCCCAAAGATGTTTGCCAGAATGGCATATAAAATATGTGATGAAGACCAAAAGGTATTAAAGACCTTTTTATTGCTCCATATGCGAATGAACCAAAATATCCAGACTTTTCTATAATATTTCCAAATGAGATCATCATTCCTTGAATGACTGGCCAAATGCATGTTAAAATTATTCCTACTATGAACATTACAAGCGTAGTGATGATGGGAATGAATCTTGATCCTCCAAAAAATGCTAGGAATGTTGGTAGCTGGATATTATGCAGTCTGTTATGAAGCATTACTGCAATAAATCCCGCAACCATACCTCCCATTACGCTCATTTGAAGAGAAAAGATTCCAAGTACATTTGTGTATTCTTGGCTTTTTGCGATTGCCTCTGCTTCAGGTGTTCCAATTGCTATTAATGCTTCTACATTGACAGTTGAAGCATTAATGCCTTGAAGAGATAAAATTCCATTTATAGTTTGATGCATAACTAAAAATCCTACAACGCCAGCAAGAGCCGCTGTTCCTTTTTCAGCTTTTGCCAATCCAATTGGAATTGCTACTGCAAACATTAAAGGTAAGTTTGCGAAAATTACTTCACCTGTATATTTCATTAAAGATAGTATTGAACTTGTTAAAGTTCCCTCGCCAAGTATGTCCTCAATTCCATAAGTTTGAATCATTGTTTTGTTGGTAAGTGCTCCACCAATTCCTAGTAAAAGACCAGCTATTGGTAAAAGAGCTATTGGTAACATAAAAGCTTTTCCTACCTTCTGTAATGTTGTAAATATAGATCCTGGTGATATTGACATAACATCCCCTCCCTTAAATTGTTGTTAAAATTTAATATAATTAACATTTTTAATTATATTATATAATTAATATTAGCAATATTTGTCGATCTTGTAAATAAAATTAAGTACAAATTTATTGTTAAGGAATGAGTACTACTCATTCCTTTTAAGTTGTCATTATTGAGATGTTTGTAGTTCTTTCATAATTTTTTCTATTTCTGTGTTGACATTATCTGATACAACACCAAATATAATTTGTAATCCTTTATCTTGTCTTATAATTCCTTTAGCACCAAGTGATTTAAAGTAAGCATTATCTTTAATAAGTTTGATATCATATACTTCGATTCTGAGTTTTGTAATGCAGGCACTGTTGTATTTAATATTAGCAATTCCCCCAAGGCCTTTGATGGTTTTAGTTGTAACTTCTCTTAAATTATCAAGTATTTCTTTTGAGCTTGCCCTTGTAGCAGTTACTCCGTCGTCTTCTCTTCCTGGAGTTTTAAAGTCAAATCTGACTATGGTCCATTTAAAGACAAAGAAATATATAAAGAAATAAGGTATCCCGACGTAGAGTATGTTTATCCAACTTGTTCTTTCATTCCCTTGAAGTATTCCGTAAAGGAGGTAATCAATAAATCCATCTGCAAATGTTACTCCTACTCCAACGTTTAAAAGATGCATCAATACAAACCCCATGCCGTACATAAAGACGTTAAATCCAAAGAATAGAATAGGGGCTGCAAAAAGGAATGTAAATTCAATGGGTTCTGTTATTCCTGTTAAGAATGATGTGAATGCTACAGAACCTAAGAATGCTGCCATTTCTTTTTTGCGTTCAGGTTTTGCTACCCACCACATTGCAAGCGCTGCTCCAGGGAGTCCAAATGCGTGTCCTGGCCATTTTCCAACCCAAAACCTTGTTCCTTTTGTAACTTCAAAGTGTCCTGAGAAGTTTGGATCTGCAAGTTGTGCGAAAAATATTTTTTGTGCACCTGAGACTAGTTCTCCATTAATTTCCATTGTTCCTCCTAAAGGTGTTTGCCAGAATGGCATATAAAATATGTGGTGAAGACCTGTTGGAACTAGTGTTCTTTCAATTATGCCAAATAGGAATGAACCAAAGTAACCAGATTGTTCTACAATTTTGCCTGTCATAGCAATTACGCTTTGTATGGGAGGCCAAATAAATACAAGCATTATACCAATAATTAACATTGTTCCGGTTGTAACTATTGGGACAAATCTTGTTCCCCCAAAGAATGCTAAAAATTGAGGTAGTTTAATGTCGTAGTACTTGTTGTGAAGATATGCAGCAATGAACCCTGAAATCATGCCCCCAAGAACTCCTATCTGAAGAGTGTGCATACCAAGTACATTTGTATATTCAAATGATTTTGCAACAGCTTGTGCTTCATTGAGACCTGTTGTCATTAAATATGCAGAATTAACTGTTTCGGTAGTTATTCCTTGTATTGTAAGGGTACTGTTTATAGCTTTGTGCATAATTAAAAATCCAATTCCTCCAGCAAGACCCGCTGAACCTTTTTCTACATTTGCAAGACCAATGGCAATGCCTAATGAGAATATTAGCGGTAAATTTTCAAATACCACACCACCAGTGTCTCTCATGACTGATAAAATAATGTTTAAAAGGGTTCCTTGTCCCAAAGTATTTTGAAGGTTATAAGCTTGAATCATTGTTTCATTGGTAAATGCACCACCAATTCCTAGCAAAAGTCCGGCTGCTGGTAGAAGGGCTATTGGTAACATGAAGGCTTTACCGATTTTTTGCAAAATAGCAAATTTGTTTGACATAATAAATTCTCCTCGTGCTCACTATATTAAATATAGTATATATTAATTAAATTAATTAATATATACTATATTTAAAGTGATAATAATTAATAATTAATTATCTTGATTATATTTGAAAAGTTACCAATGTTATTTATTTTGTAATAGTGTTTAAATATTTATAGATTTCTTCGTTCTTGGGAGCATAATCCGATGGTAGCTTTTTATTTAAGTCTCTTATATGTGGATTTGCTCCTCGTTCTATAAGAGACCTAATGAAGTTTATGTCGTATCCGCTAATTATGGCATTGTGAAGGGCATTTTTGGCTTCCTGATCTGTTAGGTTGATGTTAAAATCTTTTGACATTGCATAATTTATTATATTCTTAGATTTTGATTTTACTGCGTGAATGAATACAGGACTTCCATCGGAGAATATTGTGTTTAATGAAAAAGCGTTTGGTTTTTGTTCTAGAAAGACTTTAAATTCGTTTAAATTATCATTGCTTACTAATACTTTGAGCTTACGTTTTTCTTCGATGTATGTTTTATATTCGTTTTTAAGTTTAATACTTTTCAGAAAATTATCTTTATTCTCTTTTAAATCTATATAGTAGGGAATTGTATCAATATTATTTTTATAATAATCAATGGTAACTTGATTATTATTTGAATCAAGATAGTAGATATTTAGTAGTTCTTTGAAGTAATTGTTATCATCTTTAATGATCTCAAATTTAACCCCATGTTTTTGATATTCTTTAAATGGAATTAAATTGTAGTTTTGATCGTAAAATAATAAATCCGTTATTTGACCTTTTGAGTCTTTAATTACGGGAATGATATTTCCATCTTTATCAACACCTATTTCTGATATTTTATTATCTAAACTAGGCAGTTTGTATTTGTTATATATTGGTAGAGTTTCTTCTTCTAATTTTGCAATCCTGTCTTTAATTTCTGTGTTCATTGCTTTAATATAGGCATTATAATTTTTTACAATATCATCTGCTGGTTTGTTTATATTTTTTGAATATTTTTCAAAACTAGCATTAAATATGGTGTTTATTGGTGTTAGTTTTGACATTAATTCCATTTTTATTGGTTCTTGTAATTTTGAGAGATATTTTTGTAAAAATGTTGCATTGATTTTGTGTACTTCAAGGAAATTTTCTTTGAATGTTTGGAAATTTTCTAGTAATTGTTTTTCTGAGAAATAATGAGACAAGTTAGAAGCGGTTATAAAAAGGATAAATAGCGTTAAGTAATATAGAGAATTAAACTTTTTTATCTTACTCTTGATCTTTACTCTTAAATTTTTGTTAAAGATGGTGAAGGATGTAATTCCTATAATAATATATCCAAGATACATAAATATTTTGCTTAATGCATAATAACTCATTTAAGTTCCTTTAGGTTAATTTTTTATATTATTATATCAAAACAGATTTATTTTATTTACTTTGTTTTTGCGAAAAAGTATAATCAAATTGATTGTATGCGTATATTTTTAAATTCTTGTGTATTTTTTATTTTTATATTTTTGTTAAGTTGTTCCACAATTTTACTGGATGAATCTGGAGAGGGAGATAATTTAGATTTATTAGCTTTAAAAGCTTTGATGATATATCCTGGACTTAGAATTTCAAAATCTGATCTAAGTAAGTATACAAGTTTTAATGATTCTAAGTGTAGTTTTGATATTTTGAAAGTTGAACAAAAGGGTTCAGTTTATATTTCTGAGTCTAGTTATAATAATAATATTGCATATATTAAGAGTCTTTATTTGTATAATAAAAGATTATATAAAGTTATCTTAGCGTATAGTGTTGTTCAGGGTTTATCTTTTAAATCCGAGGTTTTGAGGTTTTTGGATGATCATAATATTAAAGAAAAATTTCCTTTAAGAATAAATTTTCCTTATTATAAAATAGATATGGATAATAGATCTTGGATTGTGCTTAGAAAAGATTTTTTAGATATTCTTATTCAAGATAAGAATGCTTTAATTTTTGCTAAACGAAAGCTGGAAAACATACTTAAAAGCTTTTCCAAACAATAAGTTATTTATTCTAATTCTTCGAAGATTTTTTTTATGCTTTCTTTTCTTGTATTTTCTCTTTTTTCTAAATCTATAGCTATTGATTCTTTTAGCTTCTCTACATTTTGTAGTAAAAGCTCTTTAGCCCTTGCTCTATCTATTTGCTTAACTTTTAGTTTTTTTTGTATCTTGTTTTCTTTCTCAAGTCTGTGAATCTCGTTAAGCATGCTTAACTTAAAGTGTATTATATTTTCAGATACTTGAAATTCTTTTGCCATTACTTTTTGCGGATATTTTATCGATTTGTATTGAAATACCTTTAATTTTAAAGTAGTAGTTGGGATTAATAAATTTGCTGCAAATATGTTGGCTTCTATTGTCATTTGGTTATCTTGAGTATTAATCGTATCTGTTCTCTTTGATGGATTAAAAACTTGGTATTTATGCATTAAATAATGGCCAAGTTGTTGTGCTATTGCAAATCTTTTGTTTTGTAGATTCATTGTTTCGTTTATATATATAGTTTTTTTGTTTGGTTTAATGTATCCGGCAAAATTTTTGTATTTGTCTTCAAATGAAATTTCAAATACTTTCAGTCCTTCTCCTATGGCAATCTTTATGATTGGTACTGGTATTAGTAATACAGCATATTTTGAGATTATATAATCAGAATAAATATAAGGGGCTTTAATATATGAGCTAAAATTATTGGATTTCATTCAATATAAACATTCTCCTTTTAATATTGTATAATATAATTTAATTATGAGATATAGTTTTTTCTTATTTGTTTTATTTTTTTTTTCATGTAAAACTTTAAATGTACATGACTTTTTAGATGAAAAATTTGACAGAATTGAGAGAGCTAATTACTTCCTTTATTTTTATCCAAATAGTCAAATCTATATAAAGAGGGATAAATTGACTAATAATTTTTCTGTGTTTTTGAATGTTGTTTTGGATTCGAAGTTAAATTTTGATGGTGGTTATTTAAAATTAATTCAAGATGATAACTATATTGGTGATGTTAATATTTCTAAGGTGGTTGGCATTGGGAATTTCAGATTCTTGTATGTTGATATTGATAAAAATAATGCTGATCTTATTTTAAGGGCTCTTAAGCCTTACAAAAGCTTATCTTTTGTTTTAGATGATAATTCTTATCAAGTGTGGACTAGAGGGACTTTTGAATATGATGCTAAATTTATTGATGTTGACTTTGAGAGTACCCGAGATACTCTAAGATATGCCCTTGAAAATAATATTTTGTAGTAAATTATATTCTTGTGTAAAATTTTATAGTAGATTGATGACAAATTTTTCTAATAGGTATATTATTTTTTACTGTTTTATTTTCTTGATGTTTTCTTGTGCAACGATTGAGTTTGAGAACATTCATGGGTTAAGTAGAAATTCGAAATATGTTAGATTGATTTTTGATAAGAATAAGGTTTCTTTAAGGCATTATTTTACTATTTCTGGCAAATTTAATTTAAGATATAAGGAACCATTATTTTTGCAATGTGGTAATGATATAGTGGCTTCGTTTCTACTTGGGCGTTATAAAAGAATTGGCGGTGAATATATTCAGACTTTCTTTAGTGTTGGTAAGGATGTTTCTTTAAAAGTGTACCTGGAGCTTATTAAGATTGGAAAATTTTTTATTGTAAACAGTTCTGGTAAAGTTCTTAAAACCATTGTTTTTTCACATTGGTCCGATAGTGAAGATATTTTACTTCAAAATAATAAGGTTAGCTAATATATATAATACGAGTTCTAAAGGAATGTAATTTCATTTAGTTATTGTAGATTTTAAATCTGTGCATATTTTTTTGATGTCATTTTCGTTTGTTTTTTATGATATTAGTGCTAATTATTGGTGATAATAGTATTAATTTTGGTTTTTTTATACAATAAAAGTTGTCTGGAAGGAGGAATTATTTTTTGAGTAAAGGTAGAGAGACATTAATGTCGCAGATTAAAAATAATAGTCTTGATTATAAGACAGAGATTATAGCTGGGCTTACAACATTTTTAAGCATGGCGTATATAATAATTGTTAATCCTTATATACTCTCTAGTGCAGGGATGCCTTTGGGAGCATTGGTAACAGCGACATGTTTAACAGCTGGGTTTGCTACTATTTTTATGGGGGTTTTTACTAATACTCCTTTGGCATTGGCTTCTGGAATGGGAATTAATGCATTTTTTGCATTTTCTGTTGTTAAAGGTATGAATATACCTTGGGAAGTAGCTTTGGGAGCAGTTTTTGTTGAAGGTATTATTTTTATTATTTTATCTTTATCTAAAGCACGTGAGAGCATTGTAAATGCTATGCCGATGAATTTAAGATGTGCTATTACTGTTGGGATAGGATTATTTATTGCCTTTATTGGTTTTGTAAATAGTGAAATAATTGTTAGGAACGAAGCTACATTAATTGGTCTTGGGAATCTTATAAATTTAAAGGTTTTCCTTACCTTGCTAGGTATTATTGCCATATTTATTTTTGAACTTAAAATGATTAGGGGTAGTATATTATTATCAATTTGTATAACTACTTTAATGGCATGGTGTTATGCTCTTTTTGATAGAGAAGCTGCTTTGAGTATAGGAATTAGATTGCCGGATGGTGTTTTAAGATATGAATCAATTGCGCCTATATTTAATAAATTAAACTTTTCTTATATTCTAGGTGAAAATTTTTGGAATTTTGTTTTTATAGTATTTATTTTGTTATTTAATGATCTATTTGATACTGTTGGAACTTTGGTAGGTGTTGCTTCAAAGGGAGATTTGACTGATAATACGGGTAAGATACGTAATGCTAGTAAAATATTACTAGTTGATGCTATTTCTACCACTTTTGGAGCAATTATGGGTGTCTCTCCTGTAACTACTTATGTAGAGAGTTCTACAGGTATAGCTGAGGGTGGAAGAACAGGATTTACATCAGTTGTGACAGGTATTTTATTTTTATTGGCAGTATTTTTTGCACCTTTATTTATTGCTGTTCCTTCTAGTGCAACTTCAGCTGCTTTAATATATGTGGGATTTTTTATGTGTAAAGAAATAAAGAATATAGATTTTTCAAATATGAGAGAAGCTATTCCTAGCTTTTTGATATTGTTTTTGATTCCTTTGACTTATAGTATAGCTTCAGGAATAGGAGTTGGGATAATTTTTTATGTTATTATAAATGTATTGCATAATTTATTTACCAAAGAAAGTGTAAAAATCGCTCCCACCATACTTTTATTATTTTGTATTTTTATTTTAAAGTTAGTATTTTCTCATTAAATTGTTTACTCTATTGTTATAACTCAATAGAGTAATCTGTTTATTATTCAGATAGGTTTCTATTTATATTGACTATCATTGAATATGTATTAGCTACTTTATTGAGTTTTTTATTTGACTGTATTTATAAATTATTGTGTTTCTATTTTTCAAAGAACTTAGTTATATCTGAGATCAAATATTTCTTAGTGTTGTTATCTTTTATTCCTAGCTCATGATTTATGGAATTGAATTTAATAATTTTATAGATATATCAATGGTTTATAGTTTTATTGCTTTTTTCTTGGGCTTTCTGGTTTATAATCTCATTGATTTGATTATTATCATTGATAGATACATTTTTTCATATTAATGTTTTAACGTTAATTTCTTCTGGGTGGAGCATAAAAAATTACTAGAATAAAAATTAAATTATTTTTAATAAACCGAATACTTTTTGTCTTTTTGACTTGTATATAAGTAAATATATTTTGTTAATTTTTGATTTGCATATTATTAAAGTTAATATCACTGTTTAAGCTGATTGTAATTTTTTGTTTTTAGTTTATATCCTTGAATTTGTTTATTAGATCTTTTTTATTAGAACAATTTTTAAGGTTGTTATTCTGTATTTAAATCTAATTTAATAAATTGTATAATTTAATAGTTGATATTAATTTATATTTGGTATAATATCATCACTTTAATGACAAGGGGAATTTTTATGAAGGAATATTTGTTTGTCTTGTCAATTGTAGGGTTTGTACTTATAGCTTGTGATGTTAAGGGCCATGGTAAAGGTAAGTCTGGCATAGATAATGGATTTGGGAAGTTTGTTTCAAAGAGCATTGGAGTTAAAAAAACTAAAAATAGTAATCTTATTAAAAATACTGTTAAGGTAAAAGTGAAGAAAAAAACTTCTTCAGATGAAACAGTCTTTAATTTGCGATTAGAAATAATTGATTTGATATCTAGAGAAATTGACAAGATAAAATATTCTGAATTAAAAATCATGAGTGAACCTCATGATTTTTATGGTTTACCTTTTAGTTACATTCTCTGTAGAGAAAAGGAATTTGTTTTATTGTGTTCTAATTCAGAATGCACCAGAATGTATAGAAGAAGATTTTATTTATCACTTGATTATGATGAGCATAAATTTGAAGAATTAAGGGCATGTTTTGCTAAAATAAACCTTAGTGGGGTTGTTGATCTCTTAAACTGCATTTTTAGTGTGGTATCTTGTGAATATCAGTTCAAGCTTGAATATTTAATTGAAAATATGAATCTTAAAAGAGATATATTGTTGGATATGTCTATTAGAGATTTATATGATATTAAATCAAAGCTTGAATGGATTCTGTCTCTAAAGAAGACGTGGAATACTGGAGTAGATGAAATTATTGGTTTTTTTAATAGGTATTTTGAAGACACAGAGTTTATGTTAGAGGATTTTAATCATTTCATGAATCAACGATTTAAGTCTTTAGTAGGACAAATGGAAAAAGTTGGAATGTTGGTTGCTGCGATTTTGGAATTGGTGTCTTAATGTTTGTTGAGACTGAGAATAATAGATTTTTGTTGAATTTATAAAATTATTTTGCAAAAATTGATGTAGAAATTGCATGTCTCACTTATTTTTTTGTTGTTGCTTTTGATTCTTTATTATTTACTAATATTTGCAGTGATTCTATAAATATTGCTTATGCAATAATTTCACCATAAATTGGTGATCTAATTGTCAATTTAGGTAACTTAATATTATAGAAGTAGAGATTATTAGATCTCATAACAGTCTTTTCCTGTTTTAGAGTATTGTTTTTTTGTTTGTTTCGTCTAGAAATTTAAAAATGAAAAAGAGTCAACATCAAACAGTCCTTTGTCATTTATTTTTAAGTGAGGAATTACCGTTAATGACATGAAAGATAATGTCATTAAGGGAGAATCTAAATTAGAACCTAAAACATTCCTACAAAAATTATTTAGTTGAATATATTTTAAAGCAACTTCTTTGGGTGGGCTAATGCTCATCAAACCAGCAATTGGCAGTTTTAATATTAAGGTATCTTGGTTATTTAAAGCACATAAACCCCCTTTATTCTCAATAATAAGATTTGCTGCTTTACATAAATATTCATCACTAGTACCAAGAACTATGATATTGTGAGAGTCGTGAGCAACTGTGCTTCCAATAGCTCCATTCTTGAGTCCAAAATTTTTTATAAAACCTATCGATATTTTGTTGTGGTTATTGTATCGATTTATTACTGCTATTTTTAAAATGTCTTTGCTGATATTTGATTCAAAGTTTGGTGCTAATAGGTTATTGTCAGTCATGGTTTTATTAGTGATAATTTGATTATTAATGCAATTAATTGTTGGTATAGTTTTACTTTGTGTAAAAAATTTAAAGTCTTCAATTGACTTTTTGCTGCAATTGAAATTATTGATAGGATTTTCATTTAGTAGTGGGATATATGATTTACCATCACTAAATACCAATTTACCATTTATGTAAGTTTTGTCTACTTTAAATGTTTTTAGATCTTTAGTAATAATAAAATCAGCAGGATCCCCAACTCGTAGTAATCCAACTGGGATTTTATAGTGCATAACAGGGTTAATACAAGCGATTCTTAAAACATCGAAAAAATCATGACCATATTTTATGGCACGTGCAACCATTAAGTTTATATGCCCTTTAAGCAAGATATCAGGATGTGCGTCATCACAACAAAACATTAAATGATCTCGGTATTTTCCTGAACATTCACTAATTAGAGGGTGCAAAGCTTCAAAATTTTTAGCCGCACTGCCTTCTCTAATTAAGATTTTCATGCCTAAAGACAACTTATATCGTGCATCTTCTATTGTTGAACATTCATGATCGGTACTAATTCCTGCGGATGCGTACTTTAAAACTGATTCCGGTGATAAACCGGGTGCATGTCCGTCGACAACTTTGTTACGCTTTAAAGCAGAATGAATTTTATTCATTACTTTAGGGTGTCTATTGATTACACCAGGGCAATTCATCATCTCAGCTAGATAATAGATATTATCTAGTTCCAGTAGTTTATCTACATCTTTATCATCCAAGACGTGACCGGAGGTTTCAATTTCTAAAGGCAAAGCTGGAACACAAGAGGGTGCACCAAAAAAAATTTTGAAATCAATTTTATTAGAGTTGTTTATCATGAAATTAATACCATCAATACCATTGACATTTGCTATTTCATGGGGATCACTTATTGTAGATACGGTTCCATGTTGAACTACTAAATGAGCAAAATGTGATGGAATAAGTAAGGAACTTTCTATATGTATGTGAGAATCAATAAATCCTGGTAATACATAGTCTTTTAAAGATTCATTAGTTCTTTCTATGTTGAAAATGGTACCATTTTTTATTGTTATATTAGAAGGGTAAATTTCTTTATTCAAAATATCGATATAATTTGCTTTAATTAGTAATAAATTCATTATTTTTCCTTTAAGATAGTTCTTTTTTTATAATATGTTACTGCAATATTTGCTATATCAATATATGTAAATTCAAAAAATTTTAATACCGATATATTTAGTTTATATCTTTCTAGAATATAAGGTTTGTAGTTCCTTTGTTGATTTCCATTGTATTTGATGTAATTCTTATATTAAAGTCAATTTTTTAAAAAAGGTAAGATTTTGATTGAAAATTTAGGAAATAGTGTTAAGTATTACATTTATTATCAATTTTTGTTAAGCAATGGAGGCTTTTTGCACTTATGTGTAATCATAAATATTTGGTGTTTAAATTATTAATTTTTTTATTAGTTTGTTTCAATGGATATGCTATTTCTAATAAAAATAGCAATATTTTAGTAGTGTTTGCTATGGATTCTGAAGCTTCTGAGCTGAATAAGCTTATGTCTCGTAAAGAAGAGATAGTATTGAAGTATTATGGGTTTAATAAAAAAATTGTTAAAGGCAAGATATCTAATCGCAATGTTATTTCTGCTGTTGTGGGTATTGGAAAGGTAAATACAAGTTTATGGACTAGTTATCTTTTGTCAAAATATAATATAAGTCATATAATTAATTGTGGGGTTGCTGGTGGGGTTGTTAACCCTAAGGTAAGTAATCTTAAGGTGGGAGACATAGTGGTATCTTCAGAGGTGGCTTATCATGACTTTGATTTGGTTAAATTTGGACATAAAATTGGACAGGTTCCAGAATTACCTCAGAAATTTAGTAGTGATAGAAATTTGATTGAAAAGGCTTTAAAAGCTATTAAAGCAAATCTTAAAGGTGTTAATGGATATTCAGGATTAATACTAACAGGAGATCAATTTATTGAGCCAGTTTATTTGACAAAGATTGTGTCAAACTTTGAAGATGTTATAGCTGTAGATATGGAGGGTGCGGCATTGGGACATGTTGCTCATGTCTTTAATGTTCCTTTTATAGTTGTTAAATCTATATCTGATATTGTAAACAATGAGGGCAATGAAGTTGAATACAAGGAATTTCTTAAGTTGGCAGCAGTGAATGCAGCTAAAATGGTACAGGAGATCTTGCAATTACTCTAATTATTAGGTTCTTTGGTGTTTATGAATAGTGGTAGTTTGAATTTCTAAGTTAGTTAACATAGAGTTGTTTATAACAGGATGTTAGTATAAAATATCTTATACAAATTAATAGTTAATGAGCTTATTAACTTGTATATTTGGGTAATAGATTGATAAGGCAAGTGAGTTCTTGCCTGTCCTTGTTTAAGGATTGTAGGTATAAATTTTGTCTTGTCTTGTTAACACGTTGCATAATCAGTTGTTTTGATTGTTAAAGTTGATAAGATTATCCTTTTTAAGGAATTTATAGTGAATAATAATGTGGTGATTGTATTAGATTTTGGCTCTCAGTATAGTCAATTGATTGCAAGAAAAATTAGAGAGATGGGTGTTTATACAATAGTCATTGCATATTCTATTTCTGCAGAAGAGATTAAAGATATGTATCCTGTGGGGATAATTTTAAGCGGAGGGCCTGCTTCTGTTTATCTCGACGAAGCTCCTACTGTGGATATTGATATTTTTAGCTTAGGTGTACCGATTTTAGGAATATGTTATGGAATGCAGCTAATCATTAAATTGTTTGGGGGCGTAATTTCTAAATGCGATAAGCAAGAATTTGGTAATACTGAGCTATTTATCGAAGATGATCAATCTAATTTATTTTTTGGTCTTTCCAATAAGTTAAAAGTAATGATGAGTCATGGAGACAATATTGAAAAAGTTCCAAGCAATTTCAAACAAATAGCTTATACTGAAACTTGTATTGCTTCTGTATTTAATGAAGAGCAAAAAATTTATGGATTACAATTTCACCCAGAGGTAACTTGTTCAGAGGTTGGTAATCAAATACTTAAAAATTTTGTTTTTAAAATTTGCCAAGCTCAGGTGAACTGGAGTTTAAGTAGTAGCATAGATGATTTTGTGGAAAAAATAAGACTTCAAGTAGGTGATAAGAGAGTAATTTTGGGACTTTCTGGTGGAACAGATTCTTTAGTATGTGCATTACTTATTAATAATGCAATAAAAAGTAATTTAATCTGTGTTTTTATCGATACTGGCTTGTTACGCAAAAATGAAGTTAAGGAGATATTAGAACTTGGTAGACGGTACAATTTAAACATAAAATATGTTAATTCTTCTTCAATATTTTTGAAGAATTTAGAAAATATAGATGAACCTGAAGAGAAAAGAAAAATTATAGGAAGAACATTTGTAGAGATTTTTGAAAAGGTTGCTTTAGAAGACAAAGATGTAGAATTTTTGGCACAAGGAACGATTTATTCAGATGTAATTGAGTCTGAATCGAGAAATAATGTTTTTTCATCACATATCAAATCACATCATAATGTAGGGGGCCTTCCAGAAAAAATTAGATTAAAACTTTTAGAACCGTTAAGGGAGCTTTTTAAAGATGAAGTAATCCAATTAGGGATTCAATTAGGGATTAAAGAGAATGCTCTTTATAGACATCCCTTCCCAGGTCCAGGATTGGCAATAAGAATAATTGGCAAGATCACTCAAGAAAAAATTAATATTCTTCAGGGAGCTGATAGTATTTTAATAGAAGAGCTTTTGGCAAATAATTTATATTATAAGATAAGACAAGCATTTGTAGTTTTATTGCCTGTAAAATCTGTTGGAGTGATGGGGGATAACAGAACATATGAATATACAGCTGTTATTCGATGTGTTAATACTTTAGACTTTATGACTGCTAATTGGGTTGAATTACCTTATGATTTTTTAAGAAAAGTTTCTTCAAGAATAATTAATGAGGTCAGAGGTATAAATAGAGTTTGTTATGATATTTCTTCTAAGCCCCCAGCAACAATAGAATGGGAATAATAAAAATAAGGAGAACTGATTGATAGAAAAAATAGTAAAAGAAGCTTTGACTTTTGATGATGTTTCTTTAATTCCTAGAAAATCATCTGTATTGCCCAGTGATGTTGATTTAAAGACAAAGTTGACAAAGAATATATCTTTAAATATACCTTTTTTAAGCTCCGCCATGGATACAGTTACAGAAAGCCGAATGGCAATAGCTATGGCTAAAGAGGGTGGAATAGGAATTATACATAAAAATCTTACCATTGAAGCTCAAAGGAAAGAAGTAGAAATAGTAAAGGTTTATCACCGAACCGGAATTATAAAAAATCCTATCACTATTGATGAGAATGCAAATGTACAGGAAGCTAAGATATTAATTGCAAAACATAAGATCTCTGCATTGCCTGTTACAGATAAAACAGGTAAAATATTAGGTCTAGTAACTAATAGAGACATTAAATATATTACGGATAATAATGTTCCTGTAATAAATGCAATGACAAAAAAATTAATTACAGCAAAAGAAGATATAACGTTAACAGAAGCGAAAGAAATATTATTTAGACATAAGATAGAAAAGCTACTTATTGTTGATGAGTCAAACAATTTAAGAGGATTAATAACCTGTAAAGACATAGATCATGTGGAGCATCAAGAGTATTTTCCTAATGCATGCAAAGATGTGAAAAATAGGCTAAGAGTAGGAGCAGCTGTTTCTATTGATGTTGATACTTTAGAGCGTGTTGAAGAATTAGTCAAAGCGGATGTTGATGTAATTGCTATTGATTCTGCACATGGACATTCTACGAGAGTAATTGAGCTTGTAAGTAAAATTAAAAATAAATACCCAAATTTGGATGTTATTGCAGGTAATATAGTAACTAAGGAAGCAGCCCTTGATTTAATTGATGCAGGAGCAGACTGTTTGAAGGTTGGAATAGGTCCAGGAAGTATATGTACAACAAGAATAGTTGCAGGAGTTGGAGTACCTCAGTTAACTGCAATTCATGATGTTTTTGAAGCTTGTAAACATACAAATACTTGTATTATAGCGGATGGTGGAATTAGATTTTCAGGAGATATAGTTAAAGCAATTGCAGCTGGAGCTGATAGTGTGATGATAGGCAATCTTTTTGCTGGTGCTCATGAATCCCCCTCAGAGGAAATAATTTATAATGGAAAAAAATTTAAAGTTTATGTCGGTATGGGCTCTCTTTCTGCTATGGCTAGGGGTTCCAAATCAAGATATTTCCAATTTGAAAATAAAGAATCCCCTGGTAAATTGATCCCTGAAGGCATTGAAGGAATGGTTCCTTATGTTGGAAAATTAAAAGACATTATATTTCAATTAAAGGGAGGTCTAATGTCTGGAATGGGTTACTTGGGAGTGGGAACAATATTAGAATTAAAGACAAACGCTAGATTTGTAAAAATAAGCTCTGCTTCTTTAAGAGAATCCCATACACATGATGTTTTGGAAAATAACAAATGATATAATTTGATTATGTTTAAGAATGCTAAGGTTTTATAGTATTTCTAGTATTAAGGGAAAGAGGAGAGTGTTTGTTAAGTTCATCTTTCTTTTGATAGTTTGTTCTTGTAGCTGCAACTTCTGTAATAATTTTTTGTTATATGGGATTAGAATTTTTATTGCTATTGACTGGGATAATAAATTGTTGTTTTTAGTAAATATGTAAGATTTTAATGCTGGTGGTAAAATTGGTAATGTTGGTGATACTGAGGATGCAGAGAAAGCAGATGCAGCAAGCGTTAAGGGTCTTGTTGAAGGGATTAGTATGATCTATGAGGCAGCAAAGGATGCTGATACTGAGCCAAAAGGAAATGCTAATAAGGCGATTGCTGATTCTAAAGAATTTGGAAAGCTATTTGGTGATACTGGTAATGTTGATGCTAAGTCACTAAGTGGAGCCAGGAAAGCAGTAATTGCAGCTAGTGGTGCAGATATATTAGCAGCAATTGAAGCAGCTAAGGATACAAGTAAGCAAGCAGGTAATATTAGTGCAGCAAAAAATGCTTATGACATTGCAGTTGCTACTAAAGATGATACAAATGCTCATGATGATATTAAAACAAATGCATCAGCAATAGCAGCAGGTTTAGCATTGAGAGCAATGGCAAAGGATGGTAAATTAGCAACTGTTGCTACTCATGCACCAGGACAAGCAGTGAATGCAGTATTAATAGGAGTAGTTGGTAAAACTGTAAATGAGATAGTATCTATTGTAAGAAGAACAGTTGATAAATGTTTAAAAGATGTTGATGATTGCATAAAAGAAGATTCCAGTAGTGTAGTAAAACCTACAAATTAATATAGTGTGGTTATTCATTGGAATAAGTTTTTACAAGCAGGAATTCCTGCTTTTTTATCTAAATACTCAGTATCTTTAGTGATACTGAGTATGAAGTTAGTTTTTACTAATTGATATTAAGCTAGGGGGTCGAAAAAAATTTTTTTAGGTTTTCATTACAATAGTACAAGCAATATATTATTATCAATTTGTACATAGTTGCTGCTGAGTGAACAAATTTATTTTCTTTTATGTATTTTTTTTAAAGAGATGTCACAAAAATGTACAATGTATAATTACAAAAATATATGAGATAATAGTAGTTTTTGCAATCTATTAGTAGATTTATAAGGTATACCAAGTTGTTTGAGGTGTAGATTAATATAAGATTTGAGGGTATGTAGGTTTTTGTTTGATGTTTGATCAAGGAAGAAAGATTCAACCAGAGAAGCAATAGTAGAGAGAGTTTTATTAGTATGGTTTTTAAATAGATCTAGGTTATTTTTATTAAGTTTTAGTCTGTTAAAAGACTTAATATAGTTTATTTTTTCGTATAAGTCTAGTATACAAGGTTGATTATCTAATAGGATATTGAGATGAGTATTATTGTAATAGATATTATTGAAGGTAATTTTAGACTTAGCAATCAAAGAGTAGATAGAAATTATATGTTTTGTAGTGATAGAGAAGTTGAATATATTTTTAGCGATGTAGTTAATTTTGTATGCATGAATAGAAGATAAAATATTTTTATTTAAATTTTTAATAATGGAAGTAGCAATAACATTGGGTTCGAGTAAAGAATATTGTTGAAACTGTAGACCATTACTTAATGTATAAGTAATAATATTGTTATTAAAAGTATAAAATATTTTGATAAAAGGATCTTTTAGATGTGTTAAAGGTATGCCGGAAGCCATAATAATGCCGAGTAAATTGTGAATAGTGCTAGAAGAGAGAATAAGATAATTACTAATGAGAATAAATTCATCAGGATTAATTTTATGAATAGGGATATAAGGTATATTATTAGTAAATAAATTTTTTAGAGAGAACATATATATATAAATATAATACTATTAATCTAGCAAAGAGGGAGGTAACTATATATTTTTTTAAAGCAACTATTGAGTTTTTTATGCAAACTATTAATTTTGTATAAAAAGGTAAATTAAACTTATGAGTTTTTTGTGTAAACTATTAATTTTTAGTAGCAAACTTATGAGTTATATGTGGAAACTTATGAGTTATATAAATGGATAAACATTCTATACTATTAACAAATTATAAT
>NZ_CP073171.1 GCF_023035815.1 Borrelia parkeri | reverse complement strand
ATTATAATTTGTTAATAGTATAGAATGTTTATCCATTTATATAACTCATAAGTTTCCACATATAACTCATAAGTTTGCTACTAAAAATTAATAGTTTACACAAAAAACTCATAAGTTTAATTTACCTTTTTATACAAAATTAATAGTTTGCATAAAAAACTCAATAGTTGCTTTAAAAAATATATAGTTACCTCCCTCTTTGCTAGATTAATAGTATTATATTTATATATATATGTTCTCTCTAAAAAATTTATTTACTAATAATATACCTTATATCCCTATTCATAAAATTAATCCTGATGAATTTATTCTCATTAGTAATTATCTTATTCTCTCTTCTAGCACTATTCACAATTTACTCGGCATTATTATGGCTTCCGGCATACCTTTAACACATCTAAAAGATCCTTTTATCAAAATATTTTATACTTTTAATAACAATATTATTACTTATACATTAAGTAATGGTCTACAGTTTCAACAATATTCTTTACTCGAACCCAATGTTATTGCTACTTCCATTATTAAAAATTTAAATAAAAATATTTTATCTTCTATTCATGCATACAAAATTAACTACATCGCTAAAAATATATTCAACTTCTCTATCACTACAAAACATATAATTTCTATCTACTCTTTGATTGCTAAGTCTAAAATTACCTTCAATAATATCTATTACAATAATACTCATCTCAATATCCTATTAGATAATCAACCTTGTATACTAGACTTATACGAAAAAATAAACTATATTAAGTCTTTTAACAGACTAAAACTTAATAAAAATAACCTAGATCTATTTAAAAACCATACTAATAAAACTCTCTCTACTATTGCTTCTCTGGTTGAATCTTTCTTCCTTGATCAAACATCAAACAAAAACCTACATACCCTCAAATCTTATATTAATCTACACCTCAAACAACTTGGTATACCTTATAAATCTACTAATAGATTGCAAAAACTACTATTATCTCATATATTTTTGTAATTATACATTGTACATTTTTGTGACATCTCTTTAAAAAAAATACATAAAAGAAAATAAATTTGTTCACTCAGCAGCAACTATGTACAAATTGATAATAATATATTGCTTGTACTATTGTAATGAAAACCTAAAAAAATTTTTTCGACCCCCTAGCTTAATATCAATTAGTAAAAACTAACTTCATACTCAGTATCACTAAAGATACTGAGTATTTAGATAAAAAAGCAGGAATTCCTGCTTGTAAAAACTTATTCCAATGAATAACCACACTATATTAATTTGTAGGTTTTACTACACTACTGGAATCTTCTTTTATGCAATCATCAACATCTTTTAAACATTTATCAACTGTTCTTCTTACAATAGATACTATCTCATTTACAGTTTTACCAACTACTCCTATTAATACTGCATTTATTCCTTCTTTTGGTGCATCATTAGCCTTGGTTGCCAATTTACCATCTTTAGCCATTGCTCTCAATGCTAAACCTGCTGCTATTGCTGATGCATTTGTTTGAACATGAGTAGCATTCCCGTTACTCTTATTAGCAATTGCAATTTCAAAAGCATTTGTTGCAGCAGTAATTTGGCCAGCAGGTTTACTTGTATCCTTAACTGCTTCAATTGCTGCTAATATATCTGCACCACTAGCTGCAATTACTGCTTTACTAGCTCCGCTTAGTGCCTTGGCATCAGTAACATTAGCAGTAGCATTAAATAAATTTCCAACTTCTTTAGAATCCTCAATCTGCTTATTAGCATTTCCTTTTAGATCAACACCAACTTCCTTTGCTGCCTCATAGATCATACTAATCCCTTCAACAAGACCCTTAACGCTTGCTGTATTTGCTGGTGCTGCATCCTCACCATCAGCAGTAGCATTAGCAATTTTACCACCAGCATCCTTTGAGGCTTCCTTAATTTTATTTTTTCCTTCAACTATCTTTCCCAAAGTATCAATTGCCTTATTAATTGTACTTTCAGCTTTATCTTTTATTAAATTAAACTGCTCATTTCCCTTTAGCTCTTCTAACTTATCTTTAGCTATTTTCACTGCATCACCAACCTTACCCAATCGTTCTCCTACTGCTTTTTTAGTTGTATCTGCAGTAAGACCAAATGCTTCTTTTAGTAAATTTCCAAAAGAAACAAAAGCATCCAAAAATAATTGTCTTGAGCTTGCAATTACTTCACTTAAACTTCCAACGCCTTGTTTATCGCCTCCTGCTGTTCCAGGACTACCTGAGTTTGCAGCCTGTTGTCCACTGCCACAACCAAAAAGTAAAAATAAAGTCATTAATAATGCACAAAAAGTAATTCTTTTCATTATCACGTGCCTCCTTTTTTACTCAAGGGAGCTAGACATAAACAAAAGGAAAACGGTTCTCATGAAGAGAGAAGAGTTTTCCTCAAATGACTTTATTTAGTTATGTATGTTTTATTAATAATTATTTATTGTTGTTGTCCACCAGTTGCTGCTTCTGCAGGTGTAGTAGAATCTGCAGACTTATCTTCTTGTGTAACTGTAGCAAGAGAATCACTTATTGTCTTTAAACCACTATCAACAGTATTTCTTATTGCTATTATAAGAGTACTTAAAGTCTTACCAACAGCACTAGCAGCTGCTCCCTTAGCTGCTTCAGCTTCTGTCTTCTTAGCAGCTGTATCTTTAACAATAAATTTACCATCCTTAGCCATTGCTCTCAGTGCGATACCAGCAGCAATAACTGCATCTTTCTTTGCTGCATCTCCAAGTTGATCATCATTATCAGTAGAAGTACCCTTAGCTAAAGCCAGAGAAGCTGCATCCGTAGCATCCTTAACTTTACCATCTTTCTTAGCATCAGCATTAGAAGCAGCAATAGCTT
Organism: Borrelia parkeri; assembly: GCF_023035815.1. Classification (NCBI taxonomy): domain Bacteria; kingdom Pseudomonadati; phylum Spirochaetota; class Spirochaetia; order Spirochaetales; family Borreliaceae; genus Borrelia; species Borrelia parkeri. The sequence goes on along the minus strand of NZ_CP073171.1, from coordinate 31,258 downwards.
TTAGGATATCAGCCCCAGTTACAGCCCCAATTGATGCACCAGCAGCAGCTACATGTTTCTCTTCAGCACCTTTATCAGCCTCATTTTTAGCCCCAAATAACTTACCAATATCTTTCTTATCAGCATCAACAGGATCCGTTTTATCTGCTTGTCCATCACCTTCTTTTAAAAACACATCAACAATAGTCTTAATTCCTTTAACAAGAGCATTGACACTTGTAGCGTCAACGCTAGTACCAGCATCAGATTTCACAACTTCACCAATAGCAGCATCAGTTGTAGCCCCACTAGCAGCTTTCTTAGCTCCTTCTGCGATCTTGTCTAATGTGTTAGTGATAAATGTATCAACAACTGATTTAACCTTTGAGTAATTTCCATTCTTAGCAACTTCTGCTTGCAACTTCTTTTTAACAGATGTCATAGTGTCAGCAATATCAGTGAAATACTTACCAATGTCAGATTTCTTAGTATCTGCTTTAATGCCAAAGGCACCAGAAACCATATCAGAAAGGGAAGTAAAAACATCTAAGAAACCTTTACCCAAATTAGCAATAGAAGTTAAGAATAAGGTCTTAGGATCTTCCGTCTTAGTACTACCACTCCCACAACTAAGAAGTAAAAATAAAGTCATTAATAACGCACAAAAAGTAATTCTTTTCATTATCACGTGCCTCCTTATTAACCAGGGGACAAATATAAATAAAAGGAAAACAATTCTCATAAAGAGAGAAATAGTTTTCCTCAAATGACTTTATTTAATTATATATATTGTTATTAATTCTGATTATTGGTTTTTAGCTTCAGAGGTTGTATTATCAGTGGTCACAGGAGTATCAGTAGTATTAATATTTATAGCATCTTTAACAGTTTTAAGTCCTGTATCAATAGTATCTCTTATTGCTATTGTTAATGCATCTAAAGCCTTAGTAACTGCACTTACAGCTGCACCTTTAACGATAGGAGCAACACCCCCTTGATCATCAGCACTAGGACCAGTAAATTTACCGCCTTTAGCCATAGCTCTTAAGGCTATAGCCCCTGCTACTTCGGCATCTTTTTTAGCAGCATTAGCAGCATTTTGAGCAGTTGCTAATTTAGCAGCATCACCATTATCTTTAACGATAGCTTGTAAAATGTCAGAACCAGTTACAGCACCAACAGCCTTAGCAGCATCAGCAGCTGATTTTTTTGCAGCATCTGCAGCCCCTGCATTAGCAGAAGCAAATAACTTTCCTGCTTCATTGTCAGTAGCATTGCCACCGGTTCTTGTAGTAGAACCATCTTCAGCCTTTTTATCATCACCCGAATCAGCACTTCCTTCTTTAAGAACCACATCTACAATCGATTTAATGCCTTTTATTAAATTTTCAGTTTCACCTTTAGCACCTGCAGGAGCTGCGTGAGCAGCAACATTACCAAGTAGGTCATCACCTGTAGTACCAATAGCCTCACTAGCAGTCTTAGCCCCCTGGATTATCTTATCAAGAGTATTAGTAATTAGAGCTTTTACAGCGGTATCAGTAGCCTCTGCATTAGGATTATTATCAGATTTCATGTCAGCAACAATTTTATTAAGCTTATCCTTAGTGCCTTGTACAGTATCCTGAACAGTTTTAAAGTAAGCTCCAACATCAGACTTTTTAGTATTAGTATTAAACCCTAAAACCCCTCCAACCATATCAGTAAAAGAAGTGAAAACATCTAAGAAGTCATTACCTAAACTAATAAGAGATTTCAAGAATCTACTCTGAGGATCCTCAGCATTAGTACTACCAGCTCCACAACTCATAAGTAAAAATAAAGTCATTAATAATGCACTTAAAGTAATTCTTTTCATTATCACGTGCCTCATTTTTTACTCAAGGGGAAATGCTTTAACTTGTCCTTCTTGTGATATAACAATTAATTTTATTTAATTGTCCCTAACAAGCAATTAAATAATTTTGATAAGAAAATAACTAATATTATGTAGCCAAATAAATAAGAGGGATAATTAAATAAATTTACTTTACTAATAATGACATTAATGCTAAAAATATTCCTATATTAAGGGTAATAAGGGTACCAAACATCCAACCATGAAGTCTTAATGTACTTTTAAGTTCCATTTTGTTAACATCAATCTTATTATCAAGTTCATTGAATTTAGTATCAATCTTATTATCAAGTTCATTGAATTTAGTATCAATCTTATTATCAAGGTCTTTAATGTCAGATTTTAATTCACTTCTCACTGTATCAATCTTAGTATTAAGATTATTCTCAACAGAATCGATTTTGGTATCCAAGTCTTTAATGTCAGATTTTAATTCACTTCTAACTGTATCAATCTTAGTATTAAGATTACTCTCAACAGAATCGATTTTGGTATCCAAGTCTTTAATGTCAGATTTTAATTCACTTCTCACTGTATCAATCTTAGTATTAAGATTACTCTCAACAGAATCGATTTTGGTATCAAGGTCTTTAATGTCAGATTTTAATTCACTTCTAACTGTATCAATCTTGGTATCAAGTTCATTGAATTTAGTATCAATTTTAGTATCCAGATCAGTTTTGCTTGATTTAATCTCAGCTTGTAATAGAGCTTCAACTTTTTCAAGCTTAAGGTTCAAAGTAGTCTCTAAATACTCAATATCCTTGTGTGTAAGCTCATTTTTATAATATCTGTAAGATAAATCAATAGCAATATCTCTATTTATACCAGCTTTAGTAAGTTCTGCTATAACCATTTGTTGAGTAATAACTGGTTGAGCAAGTCCCATAAAAACACTCCTTATGTAATTATTATATAATATTTTAACTGTTATAGGAACCTTATTTTAGTAAAATGTGATTTAAAAGGGTCCCTAAATCTAAAATAAAGTATTTAGTCTATTTTTTTTAGTTTATCAAAAAGCTGAAATGAAATCTTACCATCAATCTGTTGTTAAAGGATAGCTATCAATACTATTTAGACCTGAGTATTATTACAGATAGTAAAAAAGGAAAAAGAATCTCATGAAGAGAAATAGTTTTCCTCAAATGACTTTATTTAGTTATGTTTTATTGATAATTATTTATTGTTGTTGTCCACTAGCTGTTGCTTCTACTGTGTTAGTAACTTCTACAGATTTATCTTCTTGTTTAACGGCAGCTAGTGCTTCACTTATTGTTTTTAACCCACTATCAACAGTATTTCTTATTGCTATTATTAGAGTACTTAAAGTCTTACCAACAGCACTTGCTGCTGCTCCCTTAGCTGCTTCAGCTTCTGTCTTCTTAGCAGCAGTATCTTTAACAATAAATTTACCATCCTTAGCCATTGCTCTCAGTGCTATTCCTGCTGCTATTACTGCATCCTTTCTTGCTGAATCCCCAAGTTGATCATCATTATCAGTAGAAGTACCCTTAGCTAAAGCCAAAGCAGCTACATCCGTAGCATCCTTAACTGCCCCATCTTTAGTAGCATCAGCATTAGCAGAAGCAATAGCTTTTAGGATGTCAGCCCCAGTTACTGCTCCAATAGAGGCACTAGCAGCGGCTACATGTTTATCCTCAGCACCACCATTAGCATCACTATTCTTACCCCCAAATAGTTTCCCAATATCCCTTTTATCATTAGCAACAGGATCAGTTTTATCTGCTTGTCCATCACCATCTTTTAAAAACACATCAATAATAGTCTTAATTCCTTTAACAAGAGCATTGACACTTGTAGCGTCAACGCTAGTACCAGCATCAGATTTCACAACTTCACCAATAGCAGCATCAGTTGTAGCCCCACTAGCAGCTTTCTTAGCTCCTTCTGCAATTTTATCTAATGTATTAGTTATAAAGTGATCAACAACTGATTTAACCTTTGAGTAATTTCCATTATTAGCAACTTCCGTTTGTAATTTCTTTTTAACTGTGTTCATAGTTGTCTCAATATCAGTGAAATACTGACCAATATCAGATTTTTTAGTATCTGCTTTAATGCCAAAAGCACCAGTGATCATATCAGAAAGGGAAGTAAAAACATCTAAGAACCCTTTACCTAAATTAGCAATAGAAGTTAAGAAAGTGGTTTTAGGATCTTCAGTCTTAGCACTCCCACTACCACAACTAAGAAGTAAAAATAAAGTCATTAATAATGCACAAAAAGTAATTCTTTTCATTATCACGTGCCTCATTTTTTACTCAACTCAGGAAGGCAAGAGAGGGGCAAGATATAGGTAAAAGGAAAACAATTCTTATGAAGAGAAGAGTTTTCCTAAAATGACTTTATTTAGTAGATTATTTAATTAGATAATTTATTTAGTAGCAGCAGGTTGAGTAGTACTAGCTTCAGTTGATTCAGCAGTAGTTTCAGAGTACTGTATCCCTTTAACAGCTTCTCTTATCTTATTTAGATTACTTGCTACTGTTTTCCTAATTATTAAGTCAAGTATTCCCAGTACCTTATTTACAGCAGATACAGCAGCAGCTTTAACTGCTTCAACATCACCAGCAGCACTAAATTTACCAGACTTAGTCATAGCCTTAAGAGCAACAGCAGCTGCTAGGTCGGCATTAGTAAGCGCACCATTCTTATTCGCAGCATTAGGTAATTTAGTAGCTAGTGTACCAGCATCATTATTTTCATCAGTATTAGCAGCATCAGTAACCTTAGCATTCTTAATCTTGTTAATCATAGCCCATGGGTCGGCCTTAGCAACCTCAGCTGCTAGAACAGGACCAGCATTAGCAGCAGGAGCATTATTATCTTTACCAACAATTACTGCGCCTGCTTTATCATCACCCTTTTCTACAGCATTACCAGCCTCTCCAGACTTGATTTCTATTCCAGACTTATCTGCTACATCAATAATTGAATTTACATTTTCAATAATAGTCTTAACGTCATTTGCATCAGCAGCAACTGCAGCAGCATTAGAAATATCGCCAAGCAGAGAATCATCCTTAGTTACACCGGCCAAATTAGTTAGGGCACCAATTAATTTATCAAAGATATCATTAGAACTGCTAATTATACCCTTAACAGCTTCAATTGTGCTGGTATTAGCATTCTTTGATTCAGATATTTTATTTGATAGCTCATTTAACTTATCCTTAGTATCACCTAAACCTTTTTTTATTTTCTTAAAGTGTTCACCAACTTTACTTCTCTTGTCACCCGATTTAACTGCTGTAAAACCCAAAGCATCACCAATAGCATTACCAAAAATACCAAAAACCTCGTAAAACCCATGACCTATCTTAACTAATGAATCTAAGAAAGAAATTTTAGATTCAGCAGCCAATTTAACTTCTTAAAGTTAATTACAACAATATAGAAGGCATCTTAGATATAAAACTAAGATTGCCTTCTACTCTAATTACTTAATAATTTAATTCTAAATATCTGTATTATTTATTACTCTGCTGTTTTTGGAGATCTTACCTCATCTATTTTTTCTTTTGCTGTTTTAAGAACATTCTTTACTGTCTTTTTAATTATATCCTCCACTGCTACTAACAGCTTATTTACTGCAGTGATTCCTATGTCTTGTACTTCTTTCTCTCCTCCTGCATTATTAGCTGCTGCTCCAGCTCCTAGTTTACCTGTCTTAACCAATGAACGTAATGCTATCCCTCCTGCTACCGCTGCTGCTTTTGGATTAGCACTATTTGATAGGTGAGCATCTGATCCTCCTTTAGCAAATTTCAATGAAGTTGTATTTTCATCTGCATTCGCTGTTAACGCTGCATCACTTTCTCCTGCTCTAACTATTGAGTCTAATATCTCCTCACCACTTACTGCTGCTAATATTATTGCAGCTTTACCTGCATCAGTTGCTGATGGATTACCACCGCTTGTAGCTAATATCTTAGCACCATCCTTATTATCTACTCCATTTACTGTCAATGTTGTAGCTCCTGCTTGTAATGCTTTAACACCTACATCTGTTGCTATTTCCACTATTCCTTTCAATGCCCTAAACATTTCTTTTAACTGAGCATCGTCTGGCGCTGTTCCTGTACCCTGAACATTATTTGCATAACCTACTACATTAGTATCGCCTACTTGACCTAAAGACTCTAAATGGCCTTTTAATATGCTTAAAGTAGTCTTAGCTGTATCAATAGCTACTCTAATAGGATTTTTAGATGCATCGCCTTTCTCAAGATCTGCTGTTGCCTTAACTGCTACTTGTTCTAACTCTTCTGATGCGTCTCCAAGCTTCGCACCTAAGCTGTTAAAATAACCTCCCACATCTTCTTTCTTTGTAGTTGATTTAGCAGTAAAACCTAATGTATCTGAGAGTAACTCTAAAAAAGAATAAAAAGCATTCTCAGCACTCCTACCTACCTCCATTAGCACTGAACTTAAACTCCCCACCCCTTGTTGCTCTCCTCCTGCTGTTCCAGGATTACCTGAGTTTGCAGCCTGTTGACCACTGCCACAGCTAAGAAGTAAAAATAAAGTCATTAATATAATATAAATAAAAGGAAAACGGTTCTCAGAAAGAGAAAGGTTTTCCTCAAATGACTTTATTTAGTTATGTATCTATTATTAATTCTGATTATTGGTTTTTAGCTTCAGAGGTTGTATTATCAATGGTTACAGGAGTATCAGTAGTATTAATATTCATAGCATCTTTAACGGTTTTAAGTCCCACATCAATAGTGTTTCTTATTGCAATAGTTAAAGTACCCAATGCCTTAGTAACAGCACTTACTACTACTCCTTTCACTGCAGTAACAGCATCATCAGCAGCAGCACTAGGACCAGCAAATTTACCATCCTTAGCCATAACCCTTAAAGCTATACCTCCTGCAATAGTTGCATCTTTAGGGGCAGCACCAGCATTCTGAGAAGTAGCTAATTTAGCAGCATCACCATTATCTTTAACCATGGCTTTCAAGATGTCAGAGCCAGTTACTGCTCCAACAGCTTTAGCAGCATCAGCTGCAACTTTTTTTGAATTGTTAGCATCACCAACCGCACCAGCACCAGCTGTAAATAATTTACCTGCTTCACCATCACCACCAGCAGCAGTTCTTGCAGTATTGCCATCTTCAGCTTTTTTATCATCTCCCGCATCAGGATTACCTTTATCTCCAAGTACAACATCCGCAATTGATTTAATTCCTTTTGCTAGTTTATCGACTTCATCACCAGCAGCAACACCTGCACCAGCAGCGGGTTCAGCAACATTACCAAGCAACTCATCACCTGTAGTACCAATAGCCTCACTAGCAGTCTTAGCCCCCTGGATTATTTTATCAAGAGTGGTAGTAACTAAATTAGTTACAGCGGTCTCAACTGCAGAAGCATTAGGATTATTCTCAGATTTCATATCAGAAACAATTTTCTCAAGGGACCTCTTAGTAGATGAAAGAGTATCCTGAACAGTTTTAAAGTAGTTCCCAACATCAGACTTTTTAGTATTAGTATTAAACCCTAAAACCCCTCCAACCATATCAGTAAAGGAAGTAAAAACATTTAAGAAGTCATTACCTAAACTAATAATAGATTTTAAGAATCTACTCTGAGGATCCTACAAATAAAAAATATAAGTTATTATTAAGTGATAAAAAAAGGTAAAATCAAAGCATAAATATAAGTCTAAAAGATAAAAGAAATCTAAAGGAAGTATAATAAAGAAGTAAAGCAAGTAAATATAGAATAAAGAAACAAAATAAGCTAAGAGAAGAAAACTCCTAGCTTATTATTTATAGACTTTATTTTATCAGATAATTACGATTGATTAAAAAGTAATCTTATAATAACAATTTATCTCTTAATTAAGGTTTAGCAGGAGTTGTAAGAGCATTAATAGCAGCTGTTACTGCATCATTAGCAGCTGTTAACAAAGCATCAATTGCTGTGTTCAAGGCAATAAGTTCTGCAACACCTTTATCTCCATTAGATGTACCTATTCTATCTATAGCTGCTTTTGCATCATTATCAGCAACGCCTTTTTTACCAAGAGTAGCTGTAGCCCCTCTCAATTTGCCTAAAAACTCTCTACTTTTAGTCTTAGCCTCAGTAACCTTTTTCTTACATGCATCTGAGATTTTAGCTGATGGTCCTTCCAATAATTTCAATTTAGTTTCTACAGTCAATATTACTTGAAATGCTCCTGCAACTAAAGATTCATTCACAGCAGCCTCAATATCAAGTTCATCACCATCTTTAATTTTCTTACCAATAGCTTTAGCAAGCTCATCAATAGACTTAACTAAAGTATGAACGTCTTTAACATTTTTTGCAAAATCTACAGCATCAGTTATGTTTTTAGTTATTGTAGCTAAGTCAAGGATTGTGCCATCAGATTTAGCTGCTTGTCCATCTTTAGGAGAAGTCCCTGAATTATTACAAGACATAAGTAAAAATAAAGTCATTAATAATGCACAAAAAGTAATTCTTTTCATTATCACGTGCCTCCTTATTAACTTAAGGGAGCTAGATAAAACAAAAGGAAAACGGTTCTCATGAAGAGAGAAAAGTTTTCCTAAAATGACTTTATTTAGTAGATTATTTAATTAGATAATTTATTTAGTAGCAGCAGGTTGAATAGTACTAGATTCAGTTGCTTCAGCAGTAGTTTCAGAGTACTGTATCCCTTTAACTGCTTCTCTTATTTTATCTAGATTACTTGATACTGTTTTCCTAATTATTACGTCAAGTACTCCTAATACCTTATTTACAGCAGTTACAGCAGCAGCTTTAACTCCTACAACCTCATTAGCAGTAGCACTAAGTTTACCAGTCTGAATCATAGCTTTAAGAGCAACAGCAGCAGCTAAGTCTGCATTAGTAGCCGCACCAGCACCATTGGCATGATTAGGTGTACCAACTGCCAATGTTCCAGCATCATAATTACTAGCTTCACTAAGATTACCAGTTGTAGCTTTAGAATCTTTTATCTTGTTAATCATTGCCCATGGATCAGCTTTAGATACCTCTTCAGCAAGTTTAGGACCAGAATTAGCACCAGCACTAGCATTGGCAGCAAGTACAGCAGTAGCATCTGTTGTAGCAGAAGCTGCTACCTGCCCACCAGCATTTCCAGGTTTGATTGCTATGCCAGACTTCCCTGCTTCTGCAATAATTGTTTGAATTCCCCCAATCATGGCTTCAACACCATCTTTATCAGCAGCTACTGCAGCAGCACCACTAGCAGTATCACCAATGTCAGAACCATCATTAATTACACCAGCAAGTTTAGTTAGAGCAGCAATTAGCCTCTCAAAAACATCATTTGCACTGTTAATTGCACCCTTAACAGCTTCAACTGTGTTTCCATCAGCACTAGTTACTTCAGATATTTTATTTGATAGCTCATTTAACTTATCCTTAGTATCTTCTAATCCTTTCTTTACCTTATTAAAGTGTTCACCAACTTTACTTTTCTTGTCACCCGATTTAACTGCTGTAAGTCCCAAAGCATCACCAATAGCATTACCAAAAATACCAAAAACCTCTTGAAATACTTGACCTATTTTAATAAGTGAATCAAAGAAAGAAATTTTAGATTAAGAAGCCAATTTAACTTCTTAAAGTTAATTACAACAATATAGAAGGAATCTTAGAGATGCGTCTCAGATTCCTTCTAATCTTACTTTTAAGCAATTAATCTAATTATTTATCTTATTACTGCCCTGCTGGTTTTGTAGCTCTTGCTTCATCTATTTTTTCTTTTGCTTTTTCAAGAACATTCTTTACTATATTCTTAATTATATCCTCTATTGCTACTAACAGCTTATTTACTGCTGTTATTCCTACACCTTGTACTTCTTTCCCTCCTCCTGTAGCAGCATCTGCTGCGCCTGATGCTAATTTACCTGTCTTAATCAATGAACGTAATGCGATTCCTCCTACTACTGCTGCTGCTTTTGGAGTATTTGCACCTGCCAAGTGATCTGCCTGACCTCCTTTAGCAAAGGAAATGGCACTTGTATTTCCATCTGCAACTGCTCCTAGTGCTGCATCACTTTCTTTTGATGCAATTATTGATGCTAGTATTTCCTCACCACTTACTGTTGATAATATTGCTGCTGCTTTTCCTGCATCTGTTGCTGCTGGATTATTACCACCACTTGTAGCTAATATCTTAGCACCATCCTTATTATCTGCGCCTCCATTTGCTTGTAATGTAGTAGTTCCTTCTTTTAATGCTTGAACACCTACATCTGTTGCAGATTTTACTATCTCCTGCAAGGCCTTAAGGGCTTTCTTTAATTCATCTGTATCAACTGCTGCTCCTAAACCAGCACCACCACTTGCTGCGTCCCCTACCACTTTGTCATCACCTATCCCTTTTAAGGAGTCTAAATGGCCTTTTAATTTGCTTAAAGTAGTCTTAGCAGCATCAATAGCTACTCTAATAGGATTTTTAGATGCATCGCCTTTCTCAAGATCTGCTGTTGCCTTAACTGCTACTTGTTCTAACTCTGCTGATGCGTCTCCAAGCTTCGCACCTAAGCTGTTAAAATAACCTCCAACATCCTCTTTCTTTGTAGTTGATTTAGCAGTAAAGCCTAATGTATCTGAGAGTAACTCTAAAAAAGAATAAAAGGCATTTTCAGCACTCCTACCTACCTCCATTAGCACTGAACTTAAACTCCCAACCCCTTGTTGCTCTCCTCCTGCTGTTCCAGGATTACCTGAGTTTGCAACCTGTTGACCACTGCCACAGCTAAGAAGTAAAAATAAAGTCATTAATAACGCACAAAAAGTAATTCTTTTCATTATCACGTGCCTCCTTATTAACCTAAAGGGGCAAAGTGGTTAACAACCTTAGAACAAGATAAAAACAAAAGGAAAACAATTCTTATGAAGAGAATAGTTTTCCTAAAATGACTTTATTTAATTATGTATATTGTTATTAATTCTAATTATTGACCTTTAGTTTCAGAAACTTGCCTATCAGTAGTTACAGGAGTATCAGTAGAATTAAATTTCATAGCATCTTTAACTTCTTTAAGTCCTGCGTCAATAGTGTTTCTTATAGCAATAGTTAGAGTACCCAATGCTTTAGTTACTGCACTTATAGCTGCACCTTTAGCAGCAATAACATAATCAACACTATCAGCAGTAGGACCAGCAAATTTACCATCCTTTGCCATAACTGTTAATGCAATAGCACCTGCAATAGTTCCATCTTTAGCATTAGCCTTTGCAGCATCAACAGCAGAATTAGAACCATTTTTAACTATGGCTTTCAATATGTCAGCACCAGTAACAGCCCCAACAGCTTTAGCAGCATCAGCTGCAACTTTTTTTGCATTATCAGCACTATCAATAGCAGCATTAGCAGCAAATAATTTACCTGCTTCACCATTACCAGCATTATTTGCAGTTTTTATTCCAAGATCATCAGCTTTTTTATCAGTACCCGCCTCAGGATTTCCTTTATCTCCAAGTACCAATTCTACAATTGTCTTAATTCCCTTTACTAGTTTATCAACTTCAGTACCAGCAACACCAGCAGCATTATTCGCACCAACATTACCAAGTAACTCATCACCTGTAGTACCAACAGCCTCACTAGCAGTCTTAGCCCCCTGGATTATTTTATCAAGAGTGGTTGTAACTAAATTAGTTACAGCAGTCTCAACTGTAGAAGAATTAGGATTATTATCAGATTTCATATCAGAAACAATTTTCTCAAGGGATGTCTTAGTAGATGAAAGAGTATCATGTACTTTCTTAAAGTAAACTGCAACATCAGACTTTTTAGTATTAGTATCAAAACCTAAAACCCCTCCAACCATATCAGAAAGGGAAGTGAAAACATTTAAGAAGTCATTACCTAAACTAATAACTGACTTTAAGAATCTACTCTGAGGATCCTCAGCCTTAGTACTCCCACTGCCACAACTAAGAAGTAAAAATAAGAAATATAATTTCTTATCAAGAGATAAAACAAGATAAAATCAAAGCATAAATATAAGTCTAAAAGATAAAAAAAATCTAAAGAAGTATAATAAAGTAGTAAAGGAAATAAAGAGAGAATAAAGAAACAAAAAAAGCTAAGAGAAGCAAACTCCTAGCTTATTATTTATAGACTTTATTTTATAAGAAAATAACGATTGATTAAAAAGTAATCTTATAATAATAAATTAACTTGTTTATCCTTAGTTAGATTGAGCAGTAGGCTCTGACTTAGCAGGGGTTGAAAGCTGTGTAATTGCAGCTGTTACTGCAGCTTCAGCAGCCGTTAACAAAGCATCTATTGCTGTATTGAGCTCACCAAGTTCTTTTGCTCCTTTATCTTTTGTAGCATCTGTTACAAGTATAGCACTCTTTGCATGAGCATCAGTAATACCCTCCTTACGAAGGTCGCTCTCACCTTTTAATTTATTCAAAAATGTTCCACTTGAAGTCTTAGCAGCAACAACCTTCTCCTTTATCCCAGCAAACTTGCTGGCCCCAGTTTCCAATTTTGTCAACTTACCCTGTACATCCAATATTAATTGATATACCCCTGTAACCAATGCTCCATTATGGTTTTGCTCATCCTCAAGAGTACCATCATCTTTAATTTTCTTACCAATAGCTTTAGCAAGCTCATCAATGGACTTAACTAAAGTATGAATTTCTGTAACACTCTTAGCAAAAGCGACAGCCTCTTTTATGTTTTTAGTTATTGTATCTAGGTCAAAGATTGTACCATCAGATTTAGCCGCTTGTCCATCTTTAGGAGAAGTCCCTGAATTATTACAAGACATGAGTAAAAATAAAGTCATTAATAATGCACTTAAAGTAATTCTTTTCATTATCACGTGCCTCCTTATTAACCAGGGGAACAAAATATAAATAAAAGGAAAACGAATCTCATGAAGAGAAGAGTTTTCCTAAAATGACTTTATTTAGTTATGTATATTTTATTAATAATTATTTATTGTTTCTGTCCGCTAGCTGCTGCTCCTGCAGGTGTAGTAGAATCTGCAGATTTATCTTCTTGTTTAACGGCAGCTAGTGCTTCACTGATTGTTTTTAAACCACTATCAACAGTATTTCTTATTGCTATTATTAGAGTACTTAAAGTCTTACCAACAGCACTAGCAGCAACACCATTAACTGCAGGTACAGCTTTGTCTTCATTTTTAGCAGCAAATTTACCACCCTTAGCCATAGCTCTTAAAGCTATTCCTCCCGCAATAACTGCATCTTTTCTCTTAGTCTCTTTAGTACCACTATCATTTTTAGCAGTAGCAATCTCAGCAACATCCTTTGCTTGATCAATATCTTTACCGGCTGAAGCCATACCAGACTTAGCAATAGCTTGTAAAATGTCAGCACCAGTTACTGCACCTATTGATGCATTTGCCTTAGCAGCCTCAGTTTCAGTTCCATCATCAGATGCTTTACTAAACAACTTACCAATATCCTTTTTGTCATCATCTGTAGTCTTATTTGCCTCTGCACTCCCTTCATTGTCTTTTAAGACCACGTCAACAATAGTTTTAATTCCTTTAACAAGAGAGTTAACACTTGAAGCATCTGCGGGTGTAGCATCTTCATTTTTGACAGCATTACCAACAGCAGTATCAGTTGTAGCCCCTTTAGCCGCAGTCTTAGCCCCTTCTGCGATCTTGTCTAATGTTCCTGTGATAAAAGTATCAACGACTGATTTAAGTTTCAAGTAATTTCCATTATTAGCAACTTCATCTTGTAATTTCTTTTTAACAGATGTCATAGTCTCTGCAATTTTAGTGAAATAAGCTCCAATATCTTCCTTTTTAGTCTCAGCCTTAATACCAAAAGAACCAGAAACCATATCAGAAAGGGAAGTAAAAACATCTAAGAACCCTTTACCTAAATTAGCAATAGAATTTAAGAAAGTGGTTTTAGGATCTTCCGTCTTAGCACTCCCACTCCCACAACTAAGAAGTAAAAATAAAGTCATCAATAACGCACAAAAAGTAATTCTTTTCATTATCACGTGCCTCCTTTTTACTCAGGAGGGCAAGATATAGGTAAAAGGAAAACAATTCTCATAAAGAGAAAAGTTTTCCTAAAATGACTTTATTTAGTTATGTATTTGTTATTAATTCTGATTATTAACTTTTAGTTTCAGGAGTCTGATTATCAGTAGTATCAGTAGTATCAGTAGTATTAAATTTAATAGCATCTTTAACTGTTTTAAGGCCCAAATCAATAGTGTTTCTTATAGCAATAGTTAGAGTACCCAATGCTTTAGTTACTGCACTTACTGCTGCACCTTTAACTGCAGGAGCATAATCATTATCAGCAGCACTAGGACCAGCAAACTTTCCTTCCTTAGCCATAGCTCTTAATGCTATTCCTCCTGCAATAGTAGCATCTTTAGGAGCTAAAGAAACATTTCCGGTTGTTTCTTTAGCTAGCTTAGCAGAATCACCATTTTCTTTAACCATAGCTTTTAGAATATCAGCACCAGTTACAGCCCCAACAGCTTTAGCAGAATCTGCTGCTGATTTTTTAGGATCATTAGCAATAGCTGCATTAGCAAATAATTTACCTGCCTCACCATCCCCAGCATTAGCAGTTCTTACTCCAAGATCATCGGCTTTTTTATCGGTACCAGCCTCAGAATTACCTTTATCTCCAAGTGCCACGTCTACAATTGATTTAATACCCTTTACTAGTTTATCGACTTCAGTACCAGCAACACCAGCAGCATTGGCAGCAGCAACATTACCAAGCAACTTATCACCTATAGTACCAATAACCTCACTAACGGTTTTAGTGCCCTGGATTATTTTATCAAGAGTGGTTGTAACCAATTTATTTACTGCGGTCTCAGTTGTAGTAGTATTAGGGTTATTTTCACTCTTCATATTAGTAACAATTCTCTCAAAGGCCTCTTTAGTAGATGAAACAGTGTCATGAATCTTCTTAAAGTAAGCTGCAACATCAGACTTTTTAGTATTAGTATCAAAACCTAAAACCCCTCCAACCATATCAGTAAAGGAAGTGAAAACATTTAAGAAGTCATTACTTAAACTAATAATAGATTTTAAGAATCTACTCTTAAAACTCTGTAATTAAAATAATATAAGTTCTTATTAAGAGATAAAATAAGTTAAATAATTATTTATAAGCTCAGTCCAATACTTTATAGTTTTAAGCTCTGGTTTAGCTTCAAAATACTCAAGTATATTAGAATCATTAGCATCCTTTAATTGTAATAAAAACTTATTTATCATTTCTAAACTATCAAAAGGTACCATATCTAACACCGAATGCATCCTTTTAGATGCTTGTAACAAGTTCTTGTAATAATGATACTTAGCAGGTATACGTTTAGACAGACTCTCAAACTTAGTTACAGATTTATGACTCACAAATTGTTGTTTTATTGTACTTTTAGTTACTGTTTCAATATTAACGATTTTAGTTTCCTTCAGAGAATTTATAAGTGGAACATTGATACTACTAATTTTTTCTTTACTATTTTCTTGAATATGACTTAAGGAACTAGCATCAGTGTCAACTTCACTCTCAATTGATAGGTATCCTACAAGAGCATATCTTTTATGATATGTTATACATGAACCTACAAGTTGAGATAATGTATTTTGATCTTTGCTCTCGTTGATATTAATTCTTTGCTGTAAACAAGTGTATCAAATGAATATTCATATCCATTATTGGGACTGTAAAATGTTGTTGTAATAACATTAATTGTATTATTTCCTACAACTTTAAATGTTGGGCATTGCATGAAATCAATGTCCAAATTATTGTTCTTTATAACACTCTTAATTTCCCTTATTATCTCATTAAAATCTTGATATTTATACCCATATCCATTAAGGTTCTTAGCAACACCACTTAAATTCATACGTAGACTGTGCAAAGACTTTAAAAAGTTTATCCTTGCTTGATTCTTACTTGCTTTACACATTCTAGTTATTATATTTACAATATTTTTTATCATATTTAAACTGCTTTTTTCTTCTTATAAACAAAATAATATAACAAAAAAATTGTATTTATCAATTTAGCAATAAAAATTTATAAATACAATAACTTAGATATGGAATTAATGTATAAAATTACCTAACAAAAAATTAGAGTTTAATTAAAAATTCTTAATAGAATACTTAACTAAACTCTAACGTCTCTAACATGAAAGAACAAAAGGCAGTTCACAATGAACAATACCTAATAACGGATTATATTACTTTTTCAAACAAAATTCAATTAATATTAGCAAATACTAAATACTTATTAAGTATTAGACAAATCCGGTTCAAAATTTTACATTAATAATTTATTATTCAAGTGAATTCATTCCTTCCTTTAATATTTATAATTAAAACCATCATTATATAACTTTAAGACAAAATTTAATACTTCCTTTATAAACTCTTTACTTATTCTCCTTTAAATTCTTTCATAACTTCTTCTAATAAATCTTTTTTGTCTCTAAATAACTTATCCATTAAGAAGCTTGTAAACTTACCATTTTTCTTATAAAAATCATAACTATCTCGACTTTTAAGTTGGAAACGAAGAGGTTTGATTGAATTTTGTCTTGACTTCTTTATTGTTTTAGTTTCCTTATTCCTTAATATAACTAATGTTTCTAATATTCCATTTTTTATCAAAAATTCTTCTTCTATAACTCCTTCTTCTATTGCATTAGCAATCTTTAAATAATTATAAACTTGGGCTCTTGCAAGTCTAAAATCCTTAGAAAAGGAATCAAAATTTTTATAACCATCTAACTTATAATACTGATTATCTTTTATTTCTTTTAAAATTTTCAATGTTTCTAGTTTACAATAAATTTCTTTTTTAGAATTAATTTTTAATTTTTCTTTTAAAGAATTGTAATAATTTAATGCACCATCATTAATAACATAACTTCCATTATCATTTAAAACTCTTTTATTTATCTTTATATCCATTCCAAACTCCTTTTTAATAAATTGTCTAATAATTAGACGATTTATGTTTTCTTTAAAAATTTTTCTAAAATACTTTCATATTCTTTTATATAATCTTTACTTAAATCAAAAATATTGTTCTCTGCTATTCTCCTATTTAAGTCTTCTCTTTCCGATATTATTCCTAAAAATCTGTCACTTTTTTTTAAAATCTCAAACAATGCTTTATGCGTTTTATTCTTTTTAAATCTTGTTATTATTAAAAATATAGGTAAAGTTAACTTCAATTTTTTTATGAAAAAATTAAATAAATCTAAACTTTCAACTGCCCACTTCTCAGCCGTCATTGGAACTATTACATAATCACTACATATAAGTGCATTTTTCAATGTAATGTCTAAACTAGGATTTGTATCAATAACTATATAATCATATTCAAAACATAAAGTACCTAAACTGGTTTTTAATAAAATATCTTTACATTCAATTTTTTCTTCATTAAAATTATGTAAAGTTAAGTAACTAGGAATTAAATCAAGATTATTGTCTATATTAATGATAGAACTCTCAATATCTATGCTTTCTTTTAAAATCTCATAAATATTAAATTTAGTTAAATTAACATTAAGTTTTTCTATCTTTTCATAAAAATAACTAGTTGTTGATGCTTGTGTATCCATATCTATTAGTAAAACTTTACACTTTTGAGCCAATAATGTTGCAAGTATGATTGAGCTTGTACTTTTTCCAACACCACCTTTAATTGATGCTATTGTTATTACTTTTGGTTTTTTTGTATCCATTTTTCAATCAAACCTCCTTCTGGTAATTTCTTTCCGTAAAATTCATATACTTCTCTTTCTAATTTTTTTATTATATGAATTAAAGATTGGTAATATTTTGTATCGAACTTCTCTTTTTTAAGTAAACGAGATATCCCTTTAAGATAACAACAAACACTACCCTTTTTAAATCTAAATTCTAAATAGTATACTTTTGAAAATGTAGATGTTTTTATTACTCCATTTTCTTCATATTTCATAACAATATTTTTTATTGGTCTTCTGTATCTATAAAAAATTCCTAAGAATTTGTCTCCTTCTTGTATAGGAAATAAATGAAAATATTCGATCTTGTTTTGATTAAACAACCCTCTAAATGAAATAAAAAACATACTTTTTATACTTTTATAAATTCCAAATTTGTATAAATCTTCCATAATTTTAGTGTGATATATTTTTCGACCCTCAATTTCTTCTATCCTAATAAAAAGAAGTTTTTCTTCTTTTGGAATTAACCTTATTTTTTTCTCTGCATTTTCTATTACATCATTCATAACAAGTCCTCTAATTAATAACCTGTTTAAATTCATTATCATTCAGGTATTTTTGATCATTCTTTATTAAATCTAAAAAATCATAGTAATAATGATTATTAAATACTTTTCCATACTCCAATTTTACCTGTTTACCTAAATATTCTTTCAGCAATGGTACAAACATTTCAATTCTTATTTTATGCCTTAATTGATCAATGAGTATGCTAAAGATGTTGTTCCTAATATCTTTTTTATTTTCCTTATTATTTGTTTTAACACACTCAACTGACTTTTTAATTTTTTCTATTATCTTTTTTAAATCACTGTATTTATCTTTTTCTATGATAAAGTGGGGCTTGTTTTTATATTGTTCATACACGTTTTGTATTTGTGTTTCTAATCGTTTACTGTCATATCCCTCATCCCTTAAATTAGATTTTGTCTCATTTAGTATCTTAGTTAATTCTTTTTGTTTACTCTTAAGCTTACTGTTATTTGGTTTAATGCTATTTGTTTTTTCGTAACTACAATTTTCAGCTATTTTAATGGCTTTCAATAATTGAATTTTAAAATCTTTTTTCGCTTCTAAATTCAAAATAGAAAGGAAAGCATTTGATTTAAAATTGCATTTCTTAGCGTACTTCTCTAGTTGTAATCTTTCTATAGATTTTATGTTTTTATCTTCTTCTATTTTATTATATTTATTATTGAAACACTCTGCTTTTTCTACACTCTCCTTTTTATTACATCTTTTTTTTAAGTAGCCATTTACACGGTTTTTGTGTCTTTCTTCTTTTTTTTCTCTAAAGTGTTTATTGATTATGTGATGACATTCTTTTTTAGAGTATTTAAGTTTGTAATGAACTTCAGTTCCCATGTTAACACCCAAATGTTTGTGATAATTAATTGTTACTTTAAATACTTTTTCTAATTTATAAAGATATTTTTGAAGTGTTTTAAGAGTGGTTTCTTTGTGTCCATTGCGTTTTAAGTTTCCATTAAAGTAGTAAAGTAGATTGCTTTGTGTGTATTTTTTATTTTTATTATTGATATATTCAATTGTTGATATTAGTACTATTAGTTTGTGTTGGTATTTATTGTGACATTGTATATCAAGCTTTGTAGCTTGTTTATTCTCCATTATTAAACTCCTTTTGTTCTTATTACTGTTAATAATAACCCAATTATTAGTAATAAGTAAATCATTAGTTAGTAAAAATAAAATATTTTTATTAGATTAACAAAAAAAATATATCAAAAGTTTTGACAAAAACAATTTTGTGTTTTTAGTACTTCATAAAGTAGGAGTTTAACATGATAAATGTAACAAAAATAATTAATCAAAGATCAGAGGTAGAGATAAAACAATTTGGTTTGTATGGACAAATGATGTTTAAAGAATTTGAATCATTTTCATATCAAAGTCAAGAAAAAATTCAGGGTAAGCAAAAACAAGTAAGTAAAATAAGTAAGGTAAGACGTAAATTACCAAAAATTGGTAAGGATGAGTGTTTTAAGTTTAATAGTAAGGTTTATTTTAGTATGCAAAGAGAAGCATTAAAGCATATGGGTGCAAGTGAGAATGGAAGCATGTTTATTGGTGCTGATTCTTTAGAAAAATTAATTCGGAATAGAATACTTAAAGCTATAGGAAGAGAAATTCCATTTGAAGATAACTTAAAGATGAGAAAGGGGAAGATGCTTGAGGTCCTAGGATTTAGAGAATTTGTACGTATGCACGCAAGTAATATTGAAGTGTTACATAAAAACAAATATGCAAATGGTGTTGACAAGTATAATTATTTTAAAAAATTCAGAGACCGTGAGACATTAGTTGGGTCAACAATTGATGGCTGCTTTGTAAGCATCACAGGAGAAGCAGAGTTACTTGAGAACAAAGTTGGTGATAATCTTTACTTAAAAAGTGCAGCTTTTGAATACAATAAAACAGGTAATTTTTTAGAAAATAAATACTTCTTCAAATATTATGTTCAGGTACAAATGCAGCTCTTATATACAGGTTTAAACAAAGGTAATTTATTTTTTATTATAGATGATGAGGCCATAAACTGTGTAATTGATAGAGATGATAATTTTATTAGTGCTGTAATGACTGAGGTTTCAAGATTGGAGCGGGATGTAAATAATATTGCCAAATCTTTAAAGTCAAAGAGTGATATTGATATTAAAAATATTGAGTTAGACGAGCTGAGTGTTATTATTGGAGATTTTTTGAAGGAGAGCTTTGTATATCAAGAGTTGTGTGATATAAATTTCAAGTTTAAATTTTTAGAATTTGTAAAATCAAGTCAACTTGAGATTAATGGAGGTGGGAAGCAGCTTTGAAAGGGATGTTTTAGCCAGATTAGTTTTGTGATTGTGTTTTTTTTGTAAAAAAACTGAGAGTTTTATTATCTTTGTTATGAAAGGCAACTAAATTGTGGTTAGTAGGTCTTTTAAAATATGAGAATTGTATAAATACAGCAATAGGGATGTTACTTTTTATGTCTTTATTTTTACATAAAAATCTTTAAAAAGATACAATTTAATAATAAGTATATTAATACTAATTATTATTAACTTTATTAAGTTAAGATATATAAGAAGTAATTGTTATATTTTATTACCATGCAGTATACTTCAAAGTTTTGGGATTAAGACAAGTATGCTATGGAAAAGTTGTATTTATAGATGCATAAGTAAGCAATTTGAGATAAGTGGAGTTAAAATCAAAGGTGTGTAGGGCTATCATTTTGTAGCAACTAATATTTCTATTGTGCTTTAACTTGAACTTAAAGAAAGGGAAAAAGAGGATTCTTTAACGCCTAAGTGTATATTTAGGCTTGCTTAAGATTCAGTCTGTTACTTTTATATGTATTATAAACTGAATGGTTATTAAAAACTAAAGTCTTAACAAATAATTTTTTGTAAATAAAAACCTAATTTGACGTTTAGGTATTTATTGGTTGATAAAAATTTTGAAATGGGAAGTAGTATCGAGGTATATAAAAATATTAGCAAATACTTAAAGGTAGAGTCAATTTTTAAAGGTCTTCATTGCATGGGAAATCTGGTGTGTAGAAATACTTGTATTTTACAGAAAGGTTATTTTTAAGGAGGAGAAGTTTAATTTTTCATTTATTAATCCTATTTACTTAATTCTTTTATCTATTTCTTTTAGCGACATATTTATTAAATCTTTCTTTCTTAAATGTTATTTCTTAACTTTCTGATTATAAGAGGTGCATTTAACCCCCTGCTCCATTACAACTACTTAAGACATTTGTTTTAAATTGGTCTAATTCACTATCGTTCATTTGACCAAAGTATGCTTTTATTAATTCTTTAAAAGTTCTTTTTTGGTCTTCTGCATTATTTCCATTACAATTTTCAGTTTGAGTTTTTATATGTTCTAGAGCAGATTTTATCTTACTTTCGTTTGAAAGTATAAACCGATTAAATTTGTCATTATCATTTAAAGCTTGTTTTAAGAAATCCAGATTTGTTTTTTCAGTATTATTTAATTTTTCTCTTAATTTTTTTTCAGGTGTTTTTGGTATTATTTTTTTATTTTCTACTAACTCATTTGTTGTTTCATGATTAATTTTCTTTTTTGATATTTCGGGTTTGCAACAATAAAGTAGTAGTGAGCTTAAAAGTATTAATGATATTGCATATTTATTCATGATATTTTCCTTTTTTAATCTTTATATACAATATAGCCTATATTAGGTTTTTTTCTTGGATTCTATCTATTACACTTATGAATATTAATTGTTTTTGTAAAGTTTATTGTTTTGTTATAAAATTTATGTTAAATATATTTTTGTTAACCCGTTAATTAACTTATATTAAATGATATGAGTAGGATAAAGAGATCATTAGATGATTATGTTGTGTAATGTTATAAAACCTTGCTTAAACTTAAATCTGTACTTGACCTTAGTAAAGGTAGGGAATAATAGAAATGGAATTTCTAAAATCAAGTCTATTTATCAAATTGAAAAAGAAATATAAAAAATATGGTATTGATATATCTAATTTAATTAAACCGAAAGCATTGGATATTGATTTTAAAGGATTTGAAAGTAGATATTTAACTTCAAAATAACTTGAGGTAATACATAACATCGAGAAGAATAATCAAAGTAAGATTATCCTATTAGGTGGGATTGCTAGCGGTAAAACATTTTTAGCATGTTATTTATATCTAAAGATATTCATTAAGAATAGACATCTATATAGAGACGATACTAATAATTTTATAATAGGTAATTTCTAAAAGTCATAGAGATTAAGATTTTAGGGTAGTTTGAAGCAATTGCTCTTATGCTTAAGATATCCTTTAGGCCTAAGTTTTCTAATACATCGTATTTTAAAATAGACTCTCTAAAAGTTAGTCTGTATGGAGGAGATAAGGCAAGTGATTTTGAGCGGTTTAGAGGTGTTTATTCTGCACTTATTTACGTTAATGAAGCAACTACTCTTAATAAGGAAACATTAATAGAATGTTTAAAGAGACTTAGAGTGGGTATGAAAACAATTATCTTTGATACCAATCCTGACAGCTTGTAGCATTTATTTAAAACTGATTATATTGATAACACAAAAATTTACTCTACATATAACTTTACAACATATGATAATGGTTTAATTTTTAGGGATTTTATTAAAACCCAAGAAGAGATTTACAGGGACATGCCAACATATAAAGCTAAAGTCCTTTTAGGAGAATGGGTTGCGCCATGTGATTCGATATTTACCAATATTAATATTACAAGTGAACATGAATTTGTAAATCCAATAGCATATTTAGATCCTGCATACAGTATTGGAGGAGATAATACAGCTATTTGTGTGTTAGAGCGAGTAGATCAAAGTTATTATGCATTTATATTTCAAGAAAAGTTACCATCAGGTGATCCTAAGATGTTAAATACAATTAAAACTATACTTACAAATCTTAATGTACATACACTATATGTTGAAGATAGAGATAATATCTCATGACATGAAAATGTAACACAAACTTTTTTAAAACTTAGATCAAGTATGAATCATAAGTTTAGGATTGCACCGATAAAACCTATAAGTAATAAATTTACTAGAATTACTACGTTAATAGAGCTATTTGCTACATCTAAACTTAGTATTATGGATTATTCAAGTAAGTCAGCTATATCTGATATTTATAAGTACAAAGGAGATGGTAAGGGTGATGATTCATTAGATATCATGTAAGCATCATATATGTTATTGACTTTGGGTATTCGTAATCTTAAGGCACATTTTACTAAAATAAGGTTCCTATAACACTTAAGATATTATATAATAATTACATAAGGAGTGTTTTTATGGGACTTGCTCAACCAGTTATTACTCAACAAATGGTTATAGCAGAACTTACTAAAGCTGGCATTAAGAGAGATATTGCTATTGATTTGTCTTACAGATATTATCGTAATGAACTGACTTATAAAGATATTGAGTATTTAGAGACTACTTTTAACCTTAAGCTTGAAAAGGTAGAAGCAACCTTACAATCCGATATTAGAGACCTTGATAATAAAATTGACAACGTTAGAAATGAGTTAAAATCTGATATTAGAGACCTTGATAACAAAATTGATACTGTTGAGAATAATCTTAATACTAAGATTGATACAGTCAGAAGTGAATTAAAATCTGACATTAAAGACCTTGATAACAAAATTGATACTGTTGAGAATAATCTTAACACCAAAATAGATACCAAATTCAATGAACTTGATAATAAGATTGATGTTAACAAAATGGAACTTAAAAGTACACTAAGACTTCATGGTTGGATGTTTGGAACCATTATTACCCTTAATATAGGAATATTCTTAGCATTAATGTCATTATTAGTAAAGTAAAATTATTTAATTATCTTCCTTCTTTAAATGACCTTCTGTTAATTATTTTTTTACAAAGTCATTTAATTATTTGTTGCTTTTTTATCTTATTCAAAGCCTTTTAACCATCTTTCCCTCCTGAGTAAAAAAGGAGGCACGTGATAATGAAAAGAATTACTTTTTGTGCGTTATTAATGACTTTATTTTTACTTATGTCTTGTAATAATTCAGCTTCTTCTCCTAAAGATGGGCAAGCGGCTAAATCTGATGGCACTCTTATTGATTTAAAGTCAGTAAGTTCAAAAATAACAGAGGCTGTTGCTTTTGCTAAGAGTGTTACAGAAATTCATACCTTAGTTAAGTCCATTGATGACCTCGCTAAGGCTATTAAAAAGAAAATTCAAGCAGATGGTCTTCAAGATGATAATGGTGGTAAAAATGGATCATTGCTTGCTGGTGCACATAGTGTAATATCAGCTGTAAAAACTAAATTGGGAGTATTGGAACAAACAAATGGAATCTCTGATGAATTGAAACAAAAGGTTACTGCTGTTAAGACCGATAATGATGCATTCATAAAAAAGTTGGAAACTGAGCATTCTGATCTTGGTAAGGCAGATGGCGCTGTTACTGATGAACATGCAAAAGAAGCTATAGATAAAACTAATAAGCCAGATGGAACCAAAGGAGTTGCAGAACTTAAAAAACTCAACACAGCAATTGATGCTTTGTTAACTGCTGCTGAAGCTGCAGTAACAGCTGCAATTAATGCGCTTTCAACTCCTGCTCAATCTAACTAAGAGTAAACAAGTTAATTAGTTATTATATGATTACTTTTTAATCAATCGTTATTTTCTTATAAAATAAAGTCTATAAATAATAAGCTAGGAGTTTGCTTCTCTTAGCTTATTTTGTTTCTTTATTCTCTATCTACTTGCTTTACTATTATTCTTCTTAGATTTCTTATGATTACTTATCAATTTTAGACTTATATTTATGTTTTGATTTTACCTTGTTTTATCACTTAATAAGAACTTAGATTGCTTATTTTTACTTCTGAGTTGTGGGAGTGGCAGTACTAAGACTGAGGATCCTCAGAGTAGATTCTTAAAATCTCTTATTAGTTTAGGTAATGACTTCTTAAATGTTTTTACTTCCTTTTCTGATATAGTTGGAGGGGTTTTAGGGTTTAATACTAATACTAAAAAGTCTGATGTTGGGAACTACTTTAAGAAAGTACATGATACTCTTTCATCTACTAAGACATCCCTTGAGAAAATTGTTTCTGATATGAAATCTGATAATAATCCTAATGCAGAGGCTACAGGTATTGCTGTAAAAGCTCTAATTACTAATACTCTTGATAAAATAATCCAGGGGGCTAAGACTGCTAGTGAGGCTGTTGGTACTACAGGTGATGAGTTACTTGGTAATGTTGGTACTAATAATGCTGCTGGTGTTGCTGGGACTGAAGTTGATAAACTAGTAAAGGGAATTAAAGATATAGTAGACGTGGTTCTTAAAGATAAAGGAAATGCTGATGCTGGTACTGATAAAAAAGCCGAGGATCTTAGCGCAAGAACTGCTAATGGTAATGGTGAAGCAGGTAAATTATTTGCTAACGATAACGCCGGAGATGCTGCTAAGGCTAAGGCTAAAGATGGAACTATTGCAGGTGCTATTGCATTAACAGCTATGGCTAAGAATGGTAAATTTGCTGGTCCTAGTGCTGAAGCTGCTGAGTATGCTCCCGCGGTTAAAGGTGCAGCTATCAGTGCAGTAATTAAGGCATTAGATACTTTAACTATTGCTATAAGAGAAACAATTGATGTGGGACTTAAGACTGTTAAAGATGCTATGAAATTTAATTCTACCGATACTCCTGTAACTACTGATAATACAATCTCTGAAATTAAGAAGAACTAGTTAGAATTTAATAACAATAAACATAACTAAATAAAGTCATTTGAGGAAAACTCTTCTCTTCATGAGAATCGTTTTCCTTTTATTTTTATTATACTTATTACTTTATTTTTACTTCTTAGCTGTGGCAGTGGTCAACAACCACAAGTAGGTAAGGATGGCGAGGCAGCTACAGGTGGGCGAAGTTTAAGTGCAGTGCTAATGGAAGTAGGTAAAAGTGCTGAAAATGCCTTTTATTCATTTTTAGAGTTACTCTCAGATACATTAGGCTTAAGAGTAACTAAAGATACAACTAAAAATGACGTAGGGAACTATTATAAGAAATTAGCAGAAGGAATAGAGAAAGCTGTAGGGGAATTGTCAGCAATTTCAGGTCAAACTGATCAGTCTGATAAACAATCAGAAAAAGAAGCAAATGAATCAGAATTAGATAAAGCGATTGAAAAAGCTAAGCAAATGTTTGAAAAATTAAAAAGATATATAGTTTCTTTAGAGAGAATAGGAGATATTAGTAAAGTAGGTGAGGTAGGAAGCGATACCCAAAAAGGAGTATCAGCAAGTGCAGATGAATTAAAGATAGTATTTGAAGCATTGAAAGGGATTGTAAATTCAGCTGTGGAAGCAGGTGTTGAAGAATTAAAAGGAAGTAGGTTAACATTGTCGCAAGCATCAATAGGAGTAGCTTCTCCAGAAAATGGAGCCAAGGTTTTAGCTGAAAATGCTAATGCAGGATCAACAGTAGGAGATAAAGCGGCAGCAATAGTATCCGCAGTGAGTGGAGAAGAAATATTAGCTTCAATAATTAATTCAACAGAAGATAAGGCTGTGAAAATCGGAGCTGATGCAACTGCAGATACAACTCCATTGGAATTTGCAGTAGGAGGTACTGTAGGGAATATAGCAAAAGGTGCGGCGCTGGCAAGTGCCGTGAGTGGAGGAATAGCATTACGTTCCTTGGTTAAAGGAGGTAAATTAGCTGCAAATAATGATGCCAATGATAAAATAACAGTACAAGCAGTAGGAATAACATCAGTAAATAAACTATTAGTAGCGGTAGAAGATATAGTTAAAAAGACAGTAAAGAATGTTCTTAAAACAGCAAAAGAAAAAATAGATGAAGCAAGGGCTCCGAAAACAGCAGGTCAGTAATAAGATAGATTCATTACTTTAAAATAAGATTAGAAGGCATCTTAGATCGATATCTAAGATGCCTTCTATATTGTTGTAATTAACTTTAAGAAATTAAATTGGCTTCTTAATTTAAAATTTCTTTCTTTGGTTCATTTATCAAAATAGGTCATGGGTTTTACGAGATTTTTGGCTTTTTTGGTAATGCTATTGGTGATGCTTTGGGACTTACAGCAGTTAAATCGGGTGATAAGAGAAGTAAAGTTGGTGAACACTTTAAGACTATAGGTGATGGACTTACAATTACTAAGAATAAGTTAAAAGAGTTATCAGGTGAAATATCTGAAGCAAAAAATGCTAATGGTAGCACAATTGAAGCTGTTAAGGGTGCAATTAACAGTGCTAGTGATGTCTTTGAGCAACTAATTGCTGCTTTAACTAAACTTGCTGGGGTTGCTAAGGAAGCTGGCGATACTAATATTGGTGATGCTAATAATGCTGGTGCTGCAGTTGCTGCTGATAAGGATGGAGTTGACACTATAATTAAAAGTGTGAATGCAATTATTGAAGTAGCAAAGAAATCTGAAGTAGAAATCAGTTCTGGAGATGCTGGTGCTCAGGTAGTTGCTGGTGATGATAAGGCAGGAGCAACTCTTGCAAAGTCTGGTGCTGCTGCAGCTGCTAACTCTGGTCCTAATCTAGCTGAAGAAGTGTCTAAAGCTGATCCGTGGGCAATGATTGATAAGATTAAAGATGCTAAAACTAATGCTGCACTTGCTGCAGGCAATGATAATGAAGCTGGAACTCTAGCGACTAAAATTGATGTTCAAGCTAATACTGGTGCTAAAACAAATGCAGACTTAGCAGCTGCTGTTGCTCTTAAAGCTATGACTAAGGGTGGTAAATTTAGTGCTGCTGCTAATGAAGATGGTGCAGTTAAAGCTGCTGCTGTAACTGCTGTAAATAAGGTACTGGGAATACTTGACTTAATAATTAGGAAAACAGTAGCAAGCGAACTAGATAAAGTAGGAAAAGCTGTTAAGGGAATACAGTACTCTGAGACTACTACTGAATCAACTGAAGCTAGTACGACTACTCAACCTGCTGCTGCTAAATAAATTATCTAATTAAATAATCTACTAAATAAAGTCATTTAAGGAAAACTTTTCTTTTTATAAGAATTGTTTTCCTTCTTTACATTTTGGTGATGTATTAAATATTTGTACTAAAGATAAGAGAGTAACTTTTATTCACTCCTATGCTACTTAGGTGGAAGTAAGTATTCTAAGATTAGTTTTGATTAGTAAGTAATTAATTTTACTTTATTAAAATAATTTTAAATAGATTTTAATTATTACAGAATAAAATAACCGGGGTTTTATGAAATTTATTTTTGTTATTTAAAATAAAAGGGTGTACACTTACCAGTAATTATTGTATTTCAATATCGAGATTTAATAATTAAATAATCTAATATCCCAGGAGGGAGATATGAAGAGAAGTATTTTATCAGTATGTATATTAACATTATTATGTTTGTTATCATGTGATATCAATGCCCTTAATGATTTATTAAATGAAGTAAGGGAAAAATTTTTAGATGAAAGCAAAGATAATAAAGGTTTAAACCATAAACAAGAAAATCAGGAACAAAAAGAAGTTGTTATAGATGCTTTTGAAGAGGGTGTAGAAATAAAACAAGATATGGGAGTAAAGCCTGTTAATGCGGGATTTGAGGTGTCTGAGCAATTTTATCCATACTATGTCCAAGAAGAAATAGAGATAAAAGAAGGAGACCTAATACCAAGTACTGAGTCCGAAAAAGAAGTAGATAATGCAGTTAAAAATATAGAGCGTGTTATTGAAGATTCTGGATTTTCTCAATTAATTGAGGATGCACTTAAACTCAAAAGTGAATATGAGCGATTAGAATCTAGTTTTTATGGTATTCTTTCAGAACTTAAAAATAAAATAAGGAGTAGTAATCTTATAAAGGATAAAACAAATAGACAGAAGCTCATTAAATTACAAAATAGGTTCAATGAAGAAAGGAATCAGCTTGATATGTTTATGACCCAAATTGATGCAGGACTTAATAAAAGAAGTTCTGCAAAATATTTTTTTGAAGAAGCGCAAAAAACTTTAAGAGAAGCTATTATTGAAAGATTAAGAAATAATAAACGTAGAAGTTACTCATCAAGAAGATGGAATAGCGATTCTTTAGCTCAAAAGGCACGAAGTGATGCAGAAAATGTTTTAAGTTTATTAGAATCCTCTTCTTCTAATATAGGAGAAGCAATAGGAATAAAGAAAGAGATAGAGGAACTCATTAATGAGGCAAAGTCTGTTCTAGAGAATCTTTCAAGATAGAGATGGTAAAGATTTAAATCTTTTATAAGATTAGTATTTTCAATAAGAGTTCCTTATAAAGGAACTCTTATTAATTTTATTTAAATAAGTTTTTACAAACTAATTACCTTTAAGATTTGACTATGAGTTTGTACTGCTTAAATGTCTTAACAAGTGTGAGTATTATTATTCCAAAGTGTTTTTGAAAGGTATCAAATGTTTTGATATAATAATGCAAATTGAATAACTGGTAAATTATTTTAAAGCTTTGGTGGGAGTAATTGCTTTTGAATACTGATATTGAAAAAGATGATTTATTAAATAAGGAATATAAGGTTTTAGATAAGGGCTTTATCAAGCTTGTTGATTATATGGGTAGTGACGAGAGAATAGTGCAAGCAGCAAGAATTTCATATCGAGGTGAAAGTATTAGGAGAGAAGATGATGAACTTATAGATTATTTAGTGAGAAATGAGCATACAAGTCCATTTGAACAAGTTGTTTTTACATTTTATGTTAAGGCCCCTATATTTGTTGCAAGACAATGGATGAGACATAGAACAGCAAGGATTAATGAAGTGTCTGGTTCATATAGTTTGCTGAGAGAAGAGTTTTATCTTCCTTTAGAAGAGGATATAAAGATTCAAAATGTTGAGAGTAAGCAAACTGAATCTAATTTTGCAAAAGATGTGTTAAGCGATTTAAAGGAAAGTCAAAGTTTTTGTTACAAACTATATCAAAATATGATAGAGTGTAATGTTTCAAAAGAAGTGTCTAGAATAGCTTTACCGTTAAGCTTGTATACTGAATGGTATTGGCAGATTGATTTAAATAATCTTTTTCATTTTATCAAAATAAGGTTGGCGTTCAATGAATCGAAAGAGGTTAGGGAAAATTCATCAAAAGAGATGCGTGAATATGCCAGGATATTGATTGATGTTATTGAAAAAATTGTGCCTATTGCTACTAAAAGTTTTAAGAATCATATCTTAAAAGGGTGTAGGTTGTCTTATGAAGAGATAATAGCTATTTCTGGTGCATTGAATATTAGTAAACTCAAATTGGATGATAAGGCATTAAAGAGGTTAAAAGATAAACTTAATATTACATAATAAACAAAGTTTCCTTTTATTGTATATTGAAAAACAGTAATAATGAGATATCTTTATAAAGAGTAAGTTAGTTTTGGATTTTATGTATAGAGTTGTATTTATATTTTGTGTGATTTGTTTTGTAAGTTGTGATTTATTTAAAGATTATAATAATAAAAATAATAAAGATGATTTCTTGCAAAAACCAGTTAATGTTAATTTAAAATCAGATTGGAGAGATAATCTTGGACTTAATAAAGAAGAGACCGGTATATTAACTTTTTTGTTGTTAGTGTATTAAAAAATGAATTACCCAAAGGTGTTTCAGCTAATTTTGATATCCATTTAAAAGGAGATGTATCTAAAATAGAAGAATATATTAAAATGTTTTTGTTGAAACTGAACGATAAGGGAAAAGTTAAAGAATTACTTAAGCATATTAAATATGGTAAAGATAATTCACCTAATGTAGAGGGTAGAGATGAAAATCTTAATATAGATGCAAAAGAGCATTATAGAATAGAAAAAAGACTTGCCGATGTTTTTGATAATTATTTTATGTTTTTAAATCCTCCTGTGCCTGGACCTGCTGTTGAAAGAGATCCTGAAGAGAAAGTATTTGAATTGATTAAACAAGTGTGTTATGAGCATAGAAATAAAAGCTGAAAAATTGTGTGTAGAATAGATTTTTAAGATAGGTTTTAGTTATCTATTTTATACTATTAAAAACTAAACTA
>NZ_CP073170.1 GCF_023035815.1 Borrelia parkeri | reverse complement strand
ATTATAATTTGTTAATAGTATAGAATGTTTATCCATTTATATAACTCATAAGTTTCCACATATAACTCATAAGTTTGCTACTAAAAATTAATAGTTTACACAAAAAACTCATAAGTTTAATTTACCTTTTTATACAAAATTAATAGTTTGCATAAAAAACTCAATAGTTGCTTTAAAAAAATATATAGTTACCTCCCCTCTTTGCTAGATTAATAGTATTATATTTATATATATATGTTCTCTCTAAAAAATTTATTTACTAATAATATACCTTATATCCCTATTCATAAAATTAATCCTGATGAATTTATTCTCATTAGTAATTATCTTATTCTCTCTTCTAGCACTATTCACAATTTACTCGGCATTATTATGGCTTCCGGCATACCTTTAACACATCTAAAAGATCCTTTTATCAAAATATTTTATACTTTTAATAACAATATTATTACTTATACATTAAGTAATGGTCTACAGTTTCAACAATATTCTTTACTCGAACCCAATGTTATTGCTACTTCCATTATTAAAAATTTAAATAAAAATATTTTATCTTCTATTCATGCATACAAAATTAACTACATCGCTAAAAATATATTCAACTTCTCTATCACTACAAAACATATAATTTCTATCTACTCTTTGATTGCTAAGTCTAAAATTACCTTCAATAATATCTATTACAATAATACTCATCTCAATATCCTATTAGATAATCAACCTTGTATACTAGACTTATACGAAAAAATAAACTATATTAAGTCTTTTAACAGACTAAAACTTAATAAAAATAACCTAGATCTATTTAAAAACCATACTAATAAAACTCTCTCTACTATTGCTTCTCTGGTTGAATCTTTCTTCCTTGATCAAACATCAAACAAAAACCTACATACCCTCAAATCTTATATTAATCTACACCTCAAACAACTTGGTATACCTTATAAATCTACTAATAGATTGCAAAAACTACTATTATCTCATATATTTTTGTAATTATACATTGTACATTTTTGTGACATCTCTTTAAAAAAAATACATAAAAGAAAATAAATTTGTTCACTCAGCAGCAACTATGTACAAATTGATAATAATATATTGCTTGTACTATTGTAATGAAAACCTAAAAAAATTTTTTTCGACCCCCTAGCTTAATATCAATTAGTAAAAACTAACTTCATACTCAGTATCACTAAAGATACTGAGTATTTAGATAAAAAAGCAGGAATTCCTGCTTGTAAAAACTTATTCCAATGAATAACCACACTATATTAATTTGTAGGTTTTACTACACTACTGGAATCTTCTTTTATGCAATCATCAACATCTTTTAAACATTTATCAACTGTTCTTCTTACAATAGATACTATCTCATTTACAGTTTTACCAACTACTCCTATTAATACTGCATTCACTGCTTGTCCTGGTGCATGAGTAGCAACAGTTGCTAATTTACCATCCTTTGCCATTGCTCTCAATGCTAAACCTGCTGCTATTGCTGATGCATTTGTTTTAATATCATCATGAGCATTTGTATCATCTTTAGTAGCAACTGCAATGTCATAAGCATTTGTTGCTGCACTAATATTACCTGCTTGCTTACTTGTATCCTTAGCTGCTTCAATTGCTGCTAATATATCTGCACCACTAGCTGCAATTACTGCTCTCCTGGCTCCACTTAGTGCCTTGGCATCACCACCAACATCACCAGTGCCTTTAAATAACTTTGCAATCTCTTTAGAATCCTCAATCTGCTTATTAGCATTTCCTTTTGGCTCAGTATCAGCTTCCTTTGCTGCTTCATAAATTAAGTTAATCCCTTCAACAAGACCCTTAACGCTTGCTGTATTTGCTGGTGCTGCATCCTCAGTATCACCAACATTACCACCAACTTTACCATTAGCACTACCAGTAGCATCCTTAATTTTACTTGCTCCTTCAACTATCTTTCTTAAAGTATCAATTGCCTTATTAATTGTACTTTCAGCTTTATCTTTTATTAAATTAAACTGCTCATTTCCCTTTAGCTCTTCTAACTTATCTTTAGCTATTTTCACTGCTTCTCCAACCTTACCCAATCGTTCTCCTACTGCTTTTTTAGTTGTATCTGCAGTAAGACCAAATGCTTCTTTTAGTAAATTTCCAAAAGAAACAAAAGCATCCAAAAATAATTGTCTTGAGCTTGCAATTACTTCACTTAAACTTCCAGTCCCTTTCTCTGAACCAGTCTTCCCAGCATCAGCAGCCTGTTGTCCACTTCCACAGCTAAGAAGTAAAAATAAAGTCATTAATAACGCACTTAAAGTAATTCTTTTCATTATCACGTGCCTCCTTTTTTACTCAAGGGGGTAAGATATAGATAAAAGGAAAACAATTCTCATGAAAAGAAAAGTTTCCCTCAAATGACTTTATTTAGTTATGTATATTGTTATTAATTCTGATTATTAACTTTTGTTTCAGGGATCTGATTATCAGTAGTTACAGGAGTATCAGTAGAATTAAATTTCATAGCATCTTTAACTTCCTTAAGTCCCACGTCAATAGTATCTCTTATTGCAATAGTTAATGTACTTAACGCCTTAGTAACAGCACTTACTGCTGCATTCTCCACTGCTTTCTTTGCATCAACACTAGCAGCATCACTAGGACCAGCAAATTTACCACCTTTAGCCATAGACCTTAAAACTACAGCACCTGCTATAGTTGCATCTTTAGGGATAGCACCAGCATTCCCAGTTGTTTCTTTAGCTAGCTTAGCAGCATCACCACTTTCTTTAACCATAGTTTTTAAGATATCAGCACCAGTTACTGCTCCAACAGCTTTTGCTGCATCAGCAGCTGATTTTTTTGCATTCTCAGCAGTGCCAACATTAGCAGTAGCAAATAATTTACCTGCTTCACCATCCCCAGCAGCAGCGGTTCTTGCAGTAGAACCATCACTAGCCTTTTTATCATCCCCCGCCTCAGGATTTCCTTCTTTAAGTACTACACCTACAATCTTTCCAATTCCTTCACTAAGAGACTTAACTGAAGCTTCTTCACCAGCAGCACCTGCATTTTGGTCAGCAACATTAGCTATTGGATTACTATCAGAACCAATAGCTTCACTAGCAGTCTTAGCCCCTTGGATTATTTTATCAAGAGTATTAGTAATTAAAGCTTTGACAGCGGTATCAGTAGCCTCTGAATTAGGATTATTCTCAGATTTCATGTCAGCAACAATTTTATTAAGCTTATCCTTAATGCCTTGTACAACATCATGGACTTTCTTAAAGTAAGCTGCAACATCAGACTTTTTAGTATTAGTATTAAACCCTAAAACCCCTCCAACCATATCAGAAAGGGAAGTAAAAACATTTAAGAAGTCATTACTTAAACTAATAATAGATTTCAAGAATCTACTCTGAGGATCCTCAGCCTTAGTACTGCCACTCCCACAACCAAGAAGTAAAAATAAAGTCATTAATAATGCACTTAAAGTAATTCTTTTCATTATCACGTGCCTCATTTTTTACTCAACTCAGGAGGGTAAGATAGTTAACAAGCTTTGAACAAAATAACAAAGCTAAAACATAAATATTGTAACCTTACAGATACTGTGTGTGATTCAACAATAAATAAAATTGATTGTTACTAACAAATAATTAAATAATTTTTGTAAAAAAATAATTGACAGAAAGTCATTTAAAGAAGGAAGATAATTAAATAAATTTACTTTACTAATAATGACATTAATGCTAAAAATATTCCTATATTAAGGGTAATAAGGGTACCAAACATCCAATTATGTAATCTTGATGTACTATCAAACTTAATTTTATTAATTTCCATATCTTTTCTAACAAGAAAAACCTCATTGCTCACAGATGCAATATCAGATTTTAACTCACTTTTAACGTTGTCAATCTTATTATCAAGTTCATTAAATTTAGTATCTATTTTGCTATCAAGTTCATTGAATTTAGTATCTATCTTAGTGTTAAGATTATTCTCAACTGTATCTATTTTGTTATCAAGTTCAGTCTTGACAGATTTAATTTCAGCTTGTAAAAGAGCTTCAACCTTTTCAAGTTTTATATCAAAGTTTTCTTTTAAGAATTCAATATCTTTATAAGTCAGTTCATTACGATAGTACCTGTAAGATAAATCAATAGCAATATCTCTCTTAATACCGGCTTTAGTAAGTTCAGCTATAACCATTTGCTGTGTAATTACTGGTTGAGCAAGTCCCATAAAAAACTCCTTATGTAATTATTATATAATATCTTAAGTATTACAGGAACCTTATCTTAGTAAAATGGGCTTTAAGAAAACGGGGATCCAAAGTCAATAACATATATGATGCTTACATGCTATCTAATGAATCATCATCACTCTTACCATCTCCTTTGTACTTATAAATATCAGATATAGCTGACTTACTTGAATAATCCATAATACTGTAATTCTAGTAAATTTATTACTTATAGGTTTAATTGGTACAAGCTTAACTTATGACTCATACCTGCTCTAAGGTTAAGAAAGGTTTTAGTCACATTCCCATGACCAAAAACGTTATCCCTATCTTTAACATATAGTGTTAGGCCAATTTTCTTTAGTTTATAAAAAAGCTCAAATGCAATCTTACCATCAATCCGTTGTTGAATGATTGCTGTCAATACTATTTAAACCTGAATTATTAGATATAGATAAAGGAAAACAATTCTTATGAAAAGAAGAGTTTTCCTAAAATGACTTTATTTAGTTATGTATATTGTTATTAATTCTAATTATTGACCTTTAGTTTCAGAAAATTGCCTATCAGTAGTTACAGGAGTATCAATAGAATTAAATTTCATAGCATCTTTAACTTCTTTAAGTCCCACGTCAATAGTATTTCTTATTGCAATAGTTAAAGTACCCAATGCCTTAGTTACTGCACTTGTTGCTGCTCCCTCTATTGTTTTTTTTGCATCATTAGCATTGTTACCATTAGCAAATTTACCATCCTTTGCCATGGCTCTTAAAGCTATACCCCCTGCAATAGTTCCATCTTTAGCATTAGCTGCAACACCAGCAATAGCGGCAGAATTTTTAGCTAGTTTAGCAGCATCACCATTATCTTTAACCATGGCTTTCAAGATGTCAGCGCCAGTTACAGCACCAACAGCTTTAGCAGCATCAGCAGCTGCTTTTTTATCATCTCCAGCAGCACCAGTACTACCATCAAACAATTTACCTGCTCCATCATTATTTCTTACATTAAGCTCCTCAGCTTTTTTATTATCACCAGCATCAGCATTTCCTACATCTTTAAGAACCACATCTACTATACTTTTAATTCCATTTATTAACTTATCAACCCCAGTCCCTGCAACACCAGCAGCATTGGCAGCAGCAACATTAGCAAGCGAGTCACTAGCATCAGAACCAATAGCCTCACTAGCAGTTTTAGCTCCATCAATTATTTTATCAAGAGTATTAGTAATTAGAGCTTTGACAGCGGTATCAGTAGCCTCTGAATTAGGATTATTATCAGATTTCATATCAGCAACAATTTTCTCAAGGGATGTCTTAGTAGATGAAACAGTGTCATGAACAGTTTTAAAGTAAGCTGCAACATCAGACTTTTTAGTATTAGTATTAAACCCTAAAACCCCTCCAACCATATCAGAAAGGGAAGTAAAAACATTTAAGAAGTCATTACCTAAACTAATAACTGACTTTAAGAATCTACTCTGAGGATCCTCAGCCTTAGTACTACCACTACCACAGCTAAGAAGTAAAAATAAAGTCATTAATAACGCACAAAAAGTAATTCTTTTCATTATCACGTGCCTCCCTATCATTCAAAGAGGCAAGATATAGGTAAAAGGAAAACAGTTCTTATAAAAAGAAGAGTTTTCCTCAAATGACTTTATTTAGTTATGTTGATTAATAATTATTTATTGTTACTGTCCACTAGTTGCTGTTTCTGCGGGTGTAGTAGCTTCTACAGATTTATCTTCTTGTGTAACTGTAGCAAGAGCTGCACTTATTGTCTTTAAACCACTATCAACAGTATTCCTAATAGCAATAATAAGGGTACTTAAAGTCTTACCAACAGCACTAGCAGCTGCACCATTAACTGCATGAGCTGATTTCTCTTCATTTTGTTTAGCAGCAAATTTACCACCCTTTGCCATTGCTCGCAGTGCTATACCCGCAGCAATAACTGCATCTTTCTTTGCTGATTCTATTGTAATCTCTTTAGCGGCTTCTGCCTTAGCAGCAGCAATCTCAGCAGCATTCTTTGCTGTCTCAACTTTAATCTCACCAGTACCAGCCTCAGCAGAGCTAGCAATAGCTTGTAATATGTCAGCCCCAGTTACTGCACCAATTGAAGCACTAGCAGCTGCTGCATGTGCTTCTGTTCCATCAGCGTCTTTAGTCCCAAACAATTTACCAATTGACTTTTTCTCAGCTTCGGCAGTTTTAGTAACTCCTGCATTTCCCTCATTTGATTTTAAAACTATCCCGACAATTTCTTTAATTCCTTTAACTAGTGAGTTGACACTTGTAGCATCTGCTGCTACAGCATCTTGATTGTGTACAGCATTACCAATAGCATCGCTACCAATAGCTCCTGTTGCTGCTGTCTTAGCCCCTTCTGCGATCTTGTCTAATGTTCCTGTGATAAAAGTATCAACGACTGATTTAAGTTTCAAGTAATTTCCATTTTTTGCAACTTCATCTTGTAATTTCTTTTTAACAGATGTCATAGTCTCTGCAATTTTAGTGAAATAAGCTCCAATATCTTCCTTTTTAGTGTCAGCCTTAATACCAAAAGCGCCAGCAAGCATATCAGAAAGAGAAGTAAAAACATCTAAGAACCCTTTACCTAAATTAGCAATAGAAGTTAAGAAAGTGGTTTTAGGATCTTCCGTCTTAGTACTACCACTACCACAACTCAGAAGTAAAAATAAAGTCATTAATAACGCACAAAAAGTAATTCTTTTCATTATCACGTGCCTCCTTATTAACTCAAGGGGGCAAGATATAGCTAAAAGGAAAACAGTTCTCATAAAGAGAAAAGTTTTCCTCAAATGACTTTATTTAGATTATTTAAATAGATAATTTATTTAGCAGCAGCCGGTTGAGTAGTAGAACTAGCTTCAGCTGATTCAGTAGTAGTTTCAGAGTACTGTATTCCCTTAACAGCTTCTCTTATCTTATCTAGATTGCTTGATACTGTTTTTCTAATTATAAAATCAAGAACTCCTAATACCTTATTTACAGCCGTTACAGCTGCTGATTTAACTGCTTCAGTATCTGCAGCATTAGCACTGAATTTACCACCTTTAGTCATAGCCTTAAGAGCAACAGCAGCTGCTAGATCTGCGTTACTCTTTGCGCCAGCTCCTGCATCTGCATTATTATTAGAAGCAGCTAGTGCTCCTGCTTCATTATCCGTACCAGCATTAAGCTTAGCAGCAGCAGTAGCCTTAGCATTCTTAATCTTGTCAATCATAGCCCATGGATCTGCTTTAGATACTTCAACTGCTAACTTATCACCAGCTCCAGCAGAAGCCTTGGCAGTATGCCCTCCAAGTACAGCAATAGCATCAGTAGCATTAGCAGCTACAGCTATCTGATTACCAACATTTCCGGGTTTGATTTCTATGCCAGATTTCTTTGCTACTTCAATAATTGAACTTACACTTTTAATTATAGTATCAACGCCAACCTCTTCAGCTGCAGCAGGAGGATTATCAACATTATCACCAATAGAAGAACTATCATTAGTTATACTAGCCATTTTGGTTACAGAGTCAATTAGCTTTGCAATAACGTCACTAGCACTGTTAATTGCATC
The DNA here is from genome assembly GCF_023035815.1 of Borrelia parkeri. Lineage (NCBI taxonomy): Bacteria > Pseudomonadati > Spirochaetota > Spirochaetia > Spirochaetales > Borreliaceae > Borrelia > Borrelia parkeri. The sequence goes on along the minus strand of NZ_CP073170.1, from coordinate 24,556 downwards.
TTCAACTAATTTAATTGTGCTGCTATTAGCATTTTTTGCTTCAGATATTTCATCTGATAGCTCTTTTAATTTCCCATTAGTATCTACCAAACCTTTTTTTATTTTCCCAAAGTGTTCACCAACTTTACTTTTCTGGTCACCCGATTTAACAGCTGTAAATCCCAAAGCATCCCCAATAGCATTACCAAAGACGCCAAAAATCTCGTAAAACCCATGTCCTATCTTAACTAATGAATCTAAGAAAGTATTCTTACTCTCAGCAGCCAATTTCTCAGCTTGAAGTTGTCCACTGCCACAACTAAGAAGCAAAAATAAAGTCATTAATAACGCACAAAAAGTAATTCTTTTCATTATCACGTGCCTCCTTTTTTACTCAAGGGGGTAAGATATAGATAAAAGGAAAACAATTCTTATAAAAAGAAAAGTTTTCCTCAAATGACTTTATTTAGTTATGTTTATTGATAATTATTTATTATTGCCCACTATCTGCTGCGCCTACAGGTGTAGTAGAATCTAAAGATTTATCTTCTTGTGTAACTGTAGCAAAAGCTGCATTTATTGTTTTCAATCCACTATCAACAGTATTTCTTATTGCTATTATTAGAGTACTTAATGTCTTACCAACAACATTTGATGCTACACCATTAACTGCATTAGAATCTTTAGCATTCTGATTAGCAGCAAATTTACCATCTTTAGCCATAGCTCTTAAAGCAATCCCCGCTGCAATAATCGCGTCTTTCTTTGCTGCATCTTTAATTTCTTTCTTGTTAGCAACAGCGGGAGCAATCGCAATCTCTGCTGCATCTGTAGCTTTTTCAATTCCCTCACCCTGATCAGCTTTAGGCTCTTCCGTGGATTTAGCAATAGCTTTTAGAATGTCAGCACCAGTTACTGCACCAATGCTTGCTGCTGCCTTTGCAATATTTTCTTCTTTGGCATCAGCCTTACCTGTATCATTAATAAAAAGATTACCAATATCCTTTTTATCATCTTCTGCAGTTTTAGTAGCCTCTGCACTCCCTTCATTATTTTTTAATACCACTTCAACAATAGTCTTAATCCCTTTAACTAGTGAAACAACTGAATCCTTGCTAGCAGGAGTAGCTCCATGTCCAGCTGAGGTAGCATTTCCTATAGCATCACCAGTAGCCCCTTTAGCCGCTTCCTTAGCTCCTGCAGCAATCTTGTCTAATATGTTAGTGATAAACGTATCAACAACTGTCTTAAGTTTTGAGTAATTCCCATTCTTAGCAACTTCATCTTGTAACTTTTTTTTAACTGTGTTCATAGTTGTCTCAATATCAGTGAAATACTTACCAATATCAGATTTCTTAGTATCTGCTTTAATGCCAAAAGCACCAGTGATCATATCAGAAAGGGAAGTAAAAACATCTAAGAACCCTTTACCTAAATTAGCAATAGAAGTTAAGAAAGTGGTTTTAGGATCTTCCGTCTTAGTACTGCCACTCCCACAACCAAGAAGTAAAAATAAAGTCATTAATAACGCACAAAAAGTAATTCTTTTCATTATCACGTGCCTCCTTTTTTACTCAAGAGAGCTAGACATAAACAAAAGGAAAACAATCCTCATGAAGAGAAGAGTTTTCCTAAAATGACTTTATTTAGTTATGTTTTATTAATAATTATTTTATTGTTGTCCACTAGCTGTAGCGCCTGTAGGTGTAGTAGAATCTGCGGATTTATCTTCTTGTGTAACTGTAGCAAGAGCATCACTTATTGTCTTTAAACCACTATCAACAGTATTCCTTATTGCTATTATTAAAGTACTTAAAGTTTTGTTTACAGCATTAGCAGCAACCCCTTTAGCTGCCTCAGCCTCAGTTTTATTTGCAGCAGTATCCTTAACAATAAATTTACCATCCTTAGCCATAGACCTTAGAACTATACCAGCAGCAATAACTGCATCTTTCTTTGCTGCTGCATTTAAGTCAGTAGTTTCAGTTGAATCACCATTAGCCATTGCAAGCCCTGCTGAATCTTTTGCCTCACTTGCCTTACCAGAAACTGATTGATCACTAGACTTAGCAATAGCTTTTAGTATATCAGACCCAGTCACTGCACCAATTGAAGCACTAGCAGCAGCTATATGTTTCTCTTCTGCTCCATTACCGGTTTTATCACCAAATAGTTTTCCTATTTTTTTCTTATCGTCATCAAGAGGATTAGTTACATCTTTTACCCCATCACCTTCATTTGGTTTTAAAACCACATTTACTATAGTTTTTATTCCTTTAACTAGATTTCCTACACTAATTGCATTTGCTCCTTTACTATTATCATCAGCTTTTTCTATAGCTCCCAAATTACTATTAGCATCTTTAAGACCACTAGCAGCTGTTTCAGACCCTTCTGCGATCTTGTCTAATGTGCCTGTAATAAACTTATCAACAACTGTTTTAAGTTTTGAGTAATTTCCATTAGTAGCAACTTCATCTTGTAACTTCTTTTTAACTGTATTAATAGTTTTTTCAATAGAAGTGAAATACTTACCAATATCAGATTTCTTAGTATCTGCTTTAATGCCAAAAGCACCAGAAACCATATCAGAAAGGGAAGTAAAAACATCTAAGAAACCTTTACCCAAATTAGCAATAGAAGTTAAGAAAGTGGTTTTAGGATCTTCCGTCTTAGTACTACCACTACCACAACTCATAAGTAAAAATAAAGTCATTAATAACGCACAAAAAGTAATTCTTTTCATTATCACGTGCCTCCTTATTTATTCAGAGGACCAGACATAAATAAAAAGAAACATAAATAAAAAGAAAACAATTCTTATGAAGAGAAATGTTTTCTTAAAATGACTTTATTTAGTTATGTATATTGTTATTAATTCTGATTATTAACTTTTAGCCTCAGGAACCTGCTTATCAGTATTTATAGGAGTATCAGTAGAATTAATATTCATAGCATCCTTAACACTCTTAAGCCCTGTATCAATTGTTTCTCTTATCGCTATTGTTAGAGTATCTAAAGCCTTAGTTACTGCACTGATTGCTGCACCTTTAACTGCAAAGGCATAATCATTATCAGCAGCAGTAGGACCAGCAAATTTACCATCATTAGCCATAGCTCGCAGTGCTATACCTCCTGCAATAGTTGCATCTTTAGGGGCAGCTCCAGCGTTACCATCATTACTCTTAGTTAACTTAACAGCTACACCTTCATTACCTTTAGCAATAGCTTGCAAGATATCAGCACCAGTTACAGCCCCAACAGCTTTCGCAGCATCAGATGCTGATTTTTTTGCATTATCAGCAGTATCAGCATTAGCAGCAAATAATTTACCTGCTTCACCATTAGCAGCTTGAGCAGTTCTTGCAGTAAGACCATCGGCTTTTTTATCAGTACCAGCCTCTGCATTTCCTTCTTTTCCAAGTACTATATCCACAATAGTCTTAATTCCACTTACTAATTCATCAACTTTAGTCCCAGCAGCACCTGCATTCTGATCAGCAACATTAGCAATTGGGTTATTATCAGAACCAATAGCCTCACTAGCAGTCTTAGCCCCCTGGATTATCTTATCAAGAGTGGTAGTAACTAAATTAGTTACAGCAGTCTCAACTGTAGAAGAATTAGGATTATTATCAGATTTCATGTCAGCAACAATTTTATTAAGCTTATCCTTAGTGCCTTGTAAAGTATCCTGAACTCTCTTAAAGTAAACTGCAACATCAGACTTTTTAGTATTAGTATTAAACCCTAAAACACCTCCAACCATATCAGAAAGGGAAGTGAAAACATTTAAGAAGTCATTACTTAAACTAATAACAGTTTTCAAGAATCTACTCTGAGGATCTTCCACCTTAGCACTACCACTGCCACAGCTAAGAAGTAAAAATAAAGTCATTTGAGGAAAACAATTCTCATAAAGAGAAGAGTTTTCCTCAAATGACTTTATTTAGTAGATTATTTAATTAGATAATTTATTTAGCAGCAGCCGGTTGAGTAGTAGAACTAGCTTCAGTTGATTCAGTAGTAGTCTCAGAGTACTGTATCCCCTTAACAGCTTCTCTTATCTTATCTAGATTGCTTGATACTGTTTTCCTAATTATCACGTCGAGGACTCCTAATACTTTATTTACAGCAGTTACAGCTGCTGCCTTAACTGCTCCAGCTTCATTAGCAGCATTACTAAACTTACCACCTTTAGTTATGGCTTTAAGAGCAACAGCAGCAGCTAGGTCTGCATTACTCTTTGCACCAGCATTATCAACCCCAGTTCCAGCAGCTAATGCCCCAGCTTCATTAGTATTGTCACCAGAAACATTACCTGTTTTGACTTTAGTATTTTTAATCTTATCAATCATAGCCCATGGATCTGCTTTAGCAACTTCAGCTGCTAGCTTATCACCAGCTCCAGCGCCTGCAGCTGCATTATTATGACCACTCAGTACAGCAGGGGCAGCAGTATTAGCAGCAGCTGTTATCTGCCCACCAGCATCTCCAGCTTCAATCTTTACTCCAGACTTCTCTGTTGCTTCAACAATTTCTTTAACTCCTGCAATAATAGCTTCAACTCCATCCTTTTCAGCACCAGCAGCAGCATTATTATCATTATGACCAATTGGGTTATCATCTTTAGTTGCATCAGCAAGTTTAGTTAGAGCGGCAATTAGTTGTTCAAAGACATCACTAGCACCTTTAATTGCACCCTTAACAGCTTCAATTGTGCTGCTATTAGCATTTTTTGCTTCAGATATTTTATTTGATAGCTCTTTTAACTTATTCTTAGTATCACCTAAACCTTTTTTTATCTTCTCAAAGTGTTCACCAACTTTACTTCTCTTGTCACCCGATTTAACTACTGTAAATCCAAAAGCATCACCAATAGCATTACCAAAAAAGCCAAAAATCTCTTGAAATCCATGACCTATTTTGATAAGTGAATCAAAGAAAGAAATTCTAGATTTAGCAGCCAATTTAACTTCTTAAAGTTAATTACAACAATATAGAAGGCATCTTAGATATAGATCTAAGATGCCTTCTAATCTTACTTTTAAGTAATTAATCTAATTATTTATCTTATTACTGACCTTCTGGTTTTGTAGCTCTTGCTTTATCTATTTCTCCTTTTGCTTTTTCAAGAACATTCTTTACTGTCTTCTTAATTACATCCTCTACTGCTTTCAATAGTTTGTTTGCTGCTGTTACTCCTATTTTTTGTACTTCTCCTTGTCCTCCCGCACTATTAGCTGCTGCTCCTGCTGATAATTTACCTGTCTTAACCAATGAGCGCAGTGCTATCCCTCCTGCAACCGCTGCTGCTTTTGGAGTATGTGCATTTGATACATGATTATTTGTTCCTCCTTTTGCAAACTTTAATGCACTTGTGTTGACATCTGCATTACTTGAAACACCTGCTACCGCATCATTTTCTTGTGATTCAATTATTGATTTTAAAATTTCCTCACCACTTACTGCTGCTAATATTACTGCTGCTTTAGACACATCTGCTGCTGCTGCCGAATCTGTACCTAATATCTTAGCCCCATCTTTATTATCTACATTATCTATTGATAGTGTTGTAGTTCCTGCTTTTAATTCTTGAACACCTGAATCTGTTGCAGCTTTTACTATTTCTTTCAATGAATTAAAGGCTTTCTTTAATTCAGTTGCATCTGCTGCTGTTCCTTGTTTAGCAGTAGTTTCCGCATCACCTACTGGTTTAGAATCACCTACTTGACCTAAAGACTCTAAATGACCTTTTAATGTGTTTAAAGTAGTCTTAGCAGTATCAACTGCACTTCTAATTGCTACGGCTATTGGTTCATCTTTATCTCCTTCTCCTTCTGACTTCTTTGCTACTTGTTCTAATTCGTCTGATGCTTTTCCAAGCTTCGAACCTAGACTTTTAAAATACCCTCCTACATCACTCTTCTTTGTAGTTGATTTAGCAGTAAAGCCTAATGTATCTGAGAGTAACTCTAAAAATGAATAAAAGGCATTCTCAGCACTCCTACCTACCTCCATTAGGACTTCGCTTAAACTTCTCCCTCCTGTAGCTGCTGAGCCCCCCTTACCTGCTTCTGGTTGTTGACCACTGCCACAGCTAAGAAGTAAAAATAAGAAATATAAGATTTCATTAAGGAATAAAAAAAGGTAAAATCAATGCATAAATGTAAGTCTAAAAAATAAAAGAAATCATAAGAAATTTAAAGAAATATAATAAAGTAATAAAGGAAGTAGATATAGAATAAAGAAACAAAATAAGCTAAGAGAAGCAAACTCCTAGCTTATTATTTATAGACTTTATTTTATCAGATAATTACGATTGATTAAAAACTAATCTTATAATAATAAATTAACTTGTTTATGCCTTAGTTGTTAGAAGGTTTAGCAGGGGTTGTAAGTTCCTTAATTGCAGCTGTTACTGCAGCATTAGCAGATGTTAACAAAGCATCAATTGCTGTGTTTAACTTAACAAGATCTGAAGCTCCTTTATCTCCAGTATTATCGCTTTTATCTATAGCATTTTTTGCATGAGCATCAGTAACACCTTCTTTCCCAAGATCAGTATGCTTTGATTTAACCGTAGTTAAGAAAGCTGTACTTTCAGTCTTAGCAGCAGTAACCTTACCCTTCAAATCACTAGAAAGCCCAACTTTTTTTTCTAATGATGTTAATTTAGTCTCTACAGCTAATATTACACTATATGCTCCTACAATTAACGATCCATTATGGTCCTTTTCAGCTTCAATACCATCATTTTTAATTTTCTGACCAATAGCTTTAACTAGCTCGTCAATAGACTTAACTAAGGTATGAACGTCTTTAACATCGTTTGCAAAAGCAACAGCCTCTGTTATTTTTGAACTTACTGACTTTAAATCAATAAGAGTCCCATCAGATTTAGCCGCTTGCCCATCTTTAGGAGAAGTCCCTGAATTATTACAAGACATAAGTAAAAATAAAGTCATTAATAACGCACAAAAAGTAATTCTTTTCATTATCACGTGCCTCCTTTTTCTCAAGGGGACAAGATAGGGGCAAGATATAGATAAAAGGAAAACAATTCTTATAAAAAGAAAAGTTTTCCTCAAATGACTTTATTTAGTTATGTATGTTTATTAATAATTATTTTATTGTTACTGTCCACTAGTTGCTGTTTCTGCGGGTGTAGTAGCTTCTGTGGATTTATCTTCTTGTTTAACGGCAGCTAGTGCTTCACTTATTGTTTTTAAACCACTATCAACAGTATTTCTTATTGCTATTATTAGAGTACTTAAAGTCTTACCAACAGCACTAGCAACAGCACCATTTATTGCATGAGCAGACTTATCTTCACCTGTCTTAGCAGCAAGTTTACCATCTTTAGCCATTGCTCTTAAAGCAATACCCGCAGCAATCACAGCATCTTTCCTTGCATCTGTAAAATCAGCAGCAACATCTTTCTTAGCAGCAGCAATACTTGCAGCATCTTTTGCTTGATCAAGGTCAACCTTATCAGCAGTCTCAGCAGACTTAGCAATAGCTTTTAGGATGTCAGCCCCAGTTACAGCCCCAATTGATGCACTAGCTGCAGCTGCATGTTTTTCTTCTCCATCACTAGCCCCTTTACCACTAAGCAACTTACCAATTGATTTTTGCTCATCCTCTGCTGTCTTAGTAGCCTCTGCATTTCCCTCATTTGATTTTAAAACCACGCCAACTATTGTTTTAATCCCTTTAACAAGTGAGTTTATACTTTCGGCATTTGCAGGTTTAGCATCCTGATTTTTAACAGCATTACCAATAGCAGTATCAGTAGTAGCCCCTTTAGCAGCTTCCTTTGCTCCTGCAGCAATTTTGTCTAATGTATTAGTGATAAATGTATCAACGACTTTCTTTACCTTTGAATAATTCCCATTCTTAGCAACTTCCTCTTGTAACTTTTTTTTAACTGTGTTCATAGTAGTTTCAATAGAAGTGAAATACTTACCTATATCAGATTTCTTAGTGTCAGCCTTAATACCAAAAGCCCCAGCAACCATATCAGAAAGGGAAGTAAAAACATCTAAGAACCCTCTACCTAAATTAGCAATAGAGTTTAAGAAAGTAGTTTTAGGATCTTCCACCTTAGCACTACCACTGCCACAACTAAGAAGTAAAAATAAAGTCATTAATAACGCACTTAAAGCAATCTAAGTTCTTATTAAGTAACAAAATAAATTAAATAATCATTTATAAGCTCAGTCCAATACTTTATGGTTTTAAGTTCTGGTTTAGTTTCAAAAAACTTGAGTATACTCGAATCATAATCATTCTTTAATTGTAGTAAAAACTTATCTATTATTTCTAAATTATCAAAAGGTGTCTCACCTAATACCGAATGCATCCTTTTAGATGATTGTAGTAATTTCTTGTAATAATGATACTTAGCAAGTATACGTTTAGGAAGACTCTTAAGGCTAGTTATAGATTTATGACTTACAGATTGCTTCTCTGTTATGCCCTTAGTTACTGTTTTAGTATTAATACTATTAATACCTTTACTTTTTTTTAGAGATTTTACAGGTAAAACATCTACACTACTAGCTTGTTCTTGATTAGCTTCTTGAACATGCTCCAAGGAACTAGCATCAGTATCAACTTCACTCTCAATTGATAGGTATGCTACAAGAGCATATCTTTTAAAATATGTTATGCATGAACCTACAAGTTGAGGTAATGTATTTTGATTCTTTACTCCAGTGGACGTTAATTCTTCGCTGTAAATAGGTGTATCAAATGACTCGCTATATCCACTCTTGGGACTGTAAAATGTTGTTGTAATAACATTAACTAAATCACCATCAAAATTCTTTATGGTTGGATATTGCATAAAACCAATGTCTAAATTATTGGTCTTTATAACATTCTTTATTTCTCTTATTATCTCATTAAAATCTTGATACTTATATCCATATCCATTAAGATTCTTAGCAACACCACTTAAATGCATTTGTAGACTATGCAAAGACTTTAGAAAGTTTATCTTTGATTGATTTTCATTTGTTACTGAATTTTGCTCAAATTTTATTATATCTGTTACTTTTCTTGTTGTCTGTTTACTCTGTTTCTTAACTGCTTTACGCATTCTAATTTTTGTATTTATAATATTTTTTGTCATATTAAACTCCTTTTATCTATTGTGTTTTATAAATAAAATAATACAACAAAACTTGTTTTTGTCAATTTTTCAACAAAATATTTTTAATAAAAACTTTACAAAAAAAATAATACAGCAAATCATTAAAATTGAACATAAAAATTTAGGCCTTAATTAAAAATTCTTAAAAAGAATTTTTAACCAAGACCTAAAGCCTTTGTGAATCGAACACAATAACATTAGGAGTTCTAAATGAATAGCACTACTAACGATAAATAAAATACAACAAATTTCAAATAAAATCAATCCTTATTTATAATAACTTTTTTATCCTATAAAGAATTTACTTATTAGAGACATAACAATAGATATAATTATTGGTAGTACTATTGCCATAATAACAATGAGCATTCTATTTTCTACACCAAGATTTTCTAACAAAACTTTATTTAACATGTCAAACTTTTCTAATAGTACTGCATTATTATTCTGTATTTCTTTAAGTAAACTCTTCTCTGGATTAGTTATATCTTTCTGTAAATTCTTCTCTACATTGTCTATTTTGATATCTAGATTAGATATCTCTCGTTTAAATTCTATCTTAGTAAATTCAATATCTTTTTTTAAGTTATTCTCTACATTAATGATTTGCTGTTCTAATGAATTCATCTTTTCCTTTAAGACTTCAAAATTAGAATTATCATTATGAAGTAAAATGAAATCCACAGCTTCTTCAGTAAATCCCTTATTTAAAAACTCCTTCTTTAAATCTTCTGTTCTATATATCTTATATGCTAAATTGTTCATAAATACTCCTTATACTTAGCCCTTTAAACTTTTAAAATTTTTTATAAACTCTTCTAGTAAATCTTTTTTACTTGAAAAAATATCATCTAAAATGAATGCTGTCAATTTTGCATTTTTTTTATAAAAATCGTAACTATCCTGACTTTTAAGTTGAAATCTTAATGGTTTTATTGGATTTTCCTTTGAAATATTTTTATCTATATCAAACTTTTTAATTCTTTTATACGCCTCTCTAAATCCAAATTGCTTAATTTCCTCTATTTTTAAATCACCTGATAATACTCTTTTGTAAAGCCGCAAATACAAGAATGCTTGACTCCTTGCTATGACAAATTTTTCAAGAAAATCTTCAAACTTCTTGTATCCATCAAGTTGATAAAGTTTTTTCATCCTTATTTTATATAAAATTTCCATTAATTCAATTTTATTGCCTATATCACTTACAGTAATTCTTCTTATTTGATTTTTATAACTTTCATATTCTATTTCATCATATTTATCATCATCCCTTTCAAATTGATTAATACTAGTTTTTCTGCTGTTTAAAACAATCTCCTTTTTCCGAATTCTAGACATTGTTTCCTCCTTTATTTTTCAAATATTATAAAAGTACGCTAGCGTACTTTTACTATTTTCTCCAAAGCTTTCTGAGCCTCTTTGTAATACATTGATTGCATATCAGGTTCTTTCAATTCGTTAATTAAAACTTTAATACTGTTAAAACTGTGAATTTTACCTTTAATAAACATCCCATAATTTTTTAATACCAATTCTTCTATATCTTTGAAAGTATTTCTATTTTTAACAAACTGATTTTCCACTATTGAAACATCTATTTTTTTATTTTTAAAAATGTTAACTTCTTCTATTGCATCCATTAGCATAGGAAATGCTTCAACAGACCACCTTTCAAGTTGAACAGGTATTATAACTTTATCTGTAACATTTAAAGCATTGTATAGTAAAGGACTCAAACTAGGAGGTGTATCAATCATTATATAATCAAAATTGTTATTAGATAAAATCTTGTTTATGCAATGTTCTAATAATTGTTCTTTATACCTTTCATCCTCTTGTTCAAATTTGCACAAAATTGGATGAGAAGGTATAATGCACATTTTACTACTTATCTTATTTAGATATTTATCTAGATTAAAATTCCTATATTCTTTAAGCATATAATATACATTAAGCCCTTCAACACTTTTTATATACTTGATGAAATAGCTAGTTAAACTGTTTTGAGGATCCAAATCAACCAATAAAACTTTTTTATTAAAATTTTTCAAAATGTGACTAAAAATAACTGCTAGTACGCTTTTACCAACGCCACCTTTAATTGATGCTATTGTTATTATTTCTGGTTTTTTTCTATCCATTTGGTTATAAGACCTCCTTTCGGTAATTTTTTACCATAAAATTCGTATACTTCCTTTTCTAAATTGACTATTAGTCCAAGTAAAAATTGACCATACTGTGTTTGTGATCTTTCTTTCCTAATTAAACGAGATATCCCTTTAAGATAACAAAAGACACTACCTTTTTTAAATCTAAATTCTATGTAATAAACCTTTGAAAAGGTATATGACTTCATGATACCATTCTCTTCATATCTTGTTATGATATTTTGCACTGGTTTTCTATACCCATAATAAATACCTAAAAATTTATCATCTCCTTTTATAGAAAATAAATTAAACTCATGGATTTTTTCTCTATCAAATAACCCTCTAAATGCAATAAAAAATTTATGTTTTTGATTCTTATTAACTCCAAATACATAAAAATCATTCATTATTTTTGTATGATATAAAGTTTTGTTATTTTTATTTTCTATTTTGATAAAGATAGGTTTATCTCTTTTATCCTTAATTTCTAACTTTTTCTCTTTAAGGCGTTCTAATACATTCTTCATGACTAATCCTTAACTAGTAATTTTTTTGGATTCTCCTAATTGTAAATAATCTTTATTATCTTTTATCAACTCTAAAATTTCGTAGTAGTAATGGTTGCTAAATACCTTGCTATATTCTAATTTGTTCTGTTTGCTTAAATAATTCTTTAGTATTGGTACTAAAACTGACGTGTCCACTTTATGTCTTAATTGTTCAAGAAGTATGCTAAATACGTTATTCCTAATGTCTCTCTCATTTTCTTTTGTGTTTCTATTAGTATATTCAACTGTTTTTTTAAGTTTTTCTATTATCTTCTTTAGATCACTGTATTTATCTTTTTCTATGATAAAGTGTGGTTTGTTTTTATATTGTTCATATACGTTTTGTATTTGGATCTTTAATTGTTTACTATCATACCCTTCATTCTCTAGATTGGCTTTTATCTCATCTAGTATTTTACTTAATTCTTTTTGTTTATTCTTAAGCCTACTGTTATTTGGTTTAATGCTATTTGTCTTTTCGTAACTACAATTTTCAGCTATTTTAATGGCTTTAAATGATTGAATTTTAAAATCTTTGTCCGCTTCTAAACTCAAAATAGAAAGGAAAGCATTTGATTTAAAATTGCATTTCTTAGCATATTTTTCTACTTGTAATTTTTCTATGGTTTTTGTATTTTTATCTTCTTCTTTATTATTATAATTATTATTAAAACACTCCCATTTTTCTACACTGCTATTTTTAGTGCAAGTCTTTTCAAGATATTCATTAACACGTTTTTTGTGTCTTTCTTGTTTTTTTTCTCTAAAGTGTTTATTGATTATGCGGTAACATTCTTTTTTAGAATATTTAAGTTTGTAATAAACTTCAGTTCCCATGTTAACACCCAAGTGTTTGTAATAATTAATTGTAACACCTAATACTTTTTCTAATTTATAGAGATAACTTTGTAGAGTTTTAAGTTTAATAGGTTTTTGGCCATTTTTTTTCATATTGTTATTAAAGTAATAAAGTATGTTGCTTTGAGTGTATTGCTTAAGATTTAAGTTCATGTAGTTTAGTGTAGATACTAAAACGATTAATTTGTGTTGGTGTTTGTTGGTAGGTTTTTTTGTGCCCTTCATTTTTAATCTCCTATTATTTATTGTGTTTTATTACTAACCATAATAACTCAATAAATATTAAAAAGTAAACTTTTCTTTTAATAAAAATGTTTTTTTGTGAAAAAACTGAAGGTTTTATTATTTTTGTTATGAAAGGCAACTAAATTGTGGTTAATAGGTCTTTAAGATATGAGAATTATACAAATAAAGTAATGGGGGTTCATTTTTTATGTCTTAATTATTACATAGAAATCTTTAAAAAGATACGATTTAATATTAATGATATTAACAATAAGTATCATAACTTTGTTAAATTAGAATATATAAGAAGTAATTGTTATATTTTATTACCATGCAGTATACTTCAAAGTTTTGTTATTAATACAAATATGCTGTGGGAAAATCATATTTATAGATGCATAAGTAATCGATTTGAGATAAGTAAAATTGAAATCAAAGACTTGAACTTAAAGAGAGGGAAAAAGAGGATTCTTTAACGTCTAAGCGTATATTTATGTTTGCTTGAGATTCAGTCTGTTACTTTTATAAATAAAAAATGAATAATGAAATATTGGTTTTAATCTTTCAAGATTTATATGTATAATAAATCAAATGATTGTCAAAAACCAAAAATTTTGAAATGGGAAGTAGTACCTGAGGTATATAAAAATATTATCAAATACTTAAACGTATAATCAATTTTTAAAAGTTTCCATTGCATAGAAAATATCTGATCTAAGGTTATTTATATAAATAGAGAGTTTTTTTTGATATGTTTGGTTAATATATCCAGAATACTTTAACCTTAACAAATACTTAAATGTTTACTCTCTGTATACTTTATTTGTCTATTTAGTAGCTTTTACGTTTGCAATGATAGGTTTTTTAGTACAAAATTTAACTTTACTTTTTTTGTTAATCAAAAGTTTATTTTTATAGTTACTCTTACCATTTTTATAACGAGTTTAATTTATTCTTTTTTACACTTATTTATCTAGAGTTTTTGTTGCCTTGTTATTTTAAATCTATCTTTCTTAAATCTCTATTTCTTAACTTTCATCTTTGATCATGGGAGTTTCATTTAACCTCCTGCTCCTCCTTCTACACAACCACTTGTTGCTCCGTCTTTAAAACCATTGAGTGTATTATCATCTATTTTGCTAAAGTATCCTTTTACTACCTCTTTAAAAGTAGATTTGCTGTTTTCAGCATTTTCTTTACAGCTTTCAAGTTGAGTCTTTATATGCTCAAGTGCAGCTTTTATTTTTTCTTCATCTAGATTTAGAAGTTGATTAAACTTTTCCGTATCACCTAAGGCATCTTTTAAGAAATCCAGATTTGATTTTTCAGTATCATTTAGCTTTTCTTTTAGCACTGCTTCTGGTGTTTTTTGTACTTCTGCTTGTTCTTCCAAGTTTCTTTTAACTCTTCTTTTAGGTGTAGCATTTCTATGTTCATATTCACAACTACTAATTATTAGTAATAAAATCAAAATAAAATTAATTTTATTCATATAAAACCCCTTGTCTTTAATATTTGTGCTTTAAACAATATATAGCAGTTTTTCTTGAGTTGTATGAGCCTATTATAGGTATTCATTGATTTTGTAAAGTTCATTATTTTGTTTTTATTCTTTTTGTTTGCTTTCTTTTTAAATTATATTGATTCAATATCTTTCATTACTCACACTTAATTAGTGTGGTGGGTTTTATTTATCCAGCGGACCTACATTGCTCACTATGTATGGTATTTATGAATTGTTTCATTGTTGTTTCATTTACTTCGTTGTTGTCAAAATATTCTCTTAGTTTGTCTTGAAAATTAGTTTTGCCCGCGGCATTTTTATTGCATTTTGAATATTCACTGTATATATGATTCAAGGTTTCTTTTATTGTTATGTCACTTAAGTGAAGCAAATCCTTGGCTTTATTTGCTCTTATTATATCTGCTAATTTGTGAGCTTCTTGAGTAACTAAAGTTTCTTTTAAAAAGTTTAATGCTTGTATTTGGGTTGTACTGAATCTTGCTTGTATGATCCTGTCTTCTCCCATGAGACCAGCCACATTATTGGTTGGGTTAATTAATTCTTTTTTAAGATATTCAAATATATCTTCATTGTTTTTTCCCCTTCCACATACTGCGATTAAAGTATCTTTAAAAAACGTATTTATTGCAAGCTTGTTGTATGTGTTGTTACATTGGTTTTTATTTTGGCAAACAATAGTATTGATTACAAATTGATTGATGGTTAAATTGTTTAATTCAGGAGGTTTTTTGTCTTTTAAGAAGTCATAGACTATAGTAAACAAATTAGCTAATTCTTTCTTTTTTGATATGTCTATTAATCGGAGCCAATTTAAGAAGTTTGGACTTTGCTTTGCTCCAAAGTTACTATCTATCTTAAAATATTGATCTAACTCCAGCGCTTTATCAAATCCATTTATAAGAATATCGAATTTTTCCTTTTCATCATCAGTTAAGGTAACAGTTTTTATTGTTTGATTGTCTATTTTTGGTTTTTTTATATTAGTAAATTGAGTTTTAAAACCAGTATTAGAAACTGAACTTAGTTTATTTCCATCACAACAGTAAAATATAACTGTGCTGCAAAATGTTATTAATTTTATATATTTATTCATAAGTTAATATTCTCCTTATTTATAAGAACATTATAACTTATTAATTTGATATTGTTTAGATACTTGTAGTCTTATAACTTATGTTATATAGTTTATGCTATCTTGTGTTAGATTTTGTTAATCTATACTAGGTTTAAAAATATATGAGTAGGGTAAAGAAATCGTTTGATGATTATATTGTGTATTTTAAAGAAGGAAAGCTTAATGACGTTAGTATTGCAAAAGAGATGGGAGTGAGTCGTGTTAATGTAGGAAAGATGAGACTCAGGTGGGAAGAGATTAAAGATGCCCCTGAGTATATTACTGGTGCTGTTAAGCTTACTATTCGTGAAGATACTTTTAAGAATATTTTACTTCAAGCATTGCAAAGTAGGCCCAGGCGCGTGATCTTAAGAGTCAGTTTAGTATGGCTAAAAGTATGTTGGGACTTGAGTTTATAAATTCATTTAGTAGGTATTTAGAGTTGGAACTTAAAACTCATAATTACAAAATAGAAGAATTAGAGTTGCAAATTAGCAATCTTTATAAGAAGACTTTAAATAAAAAAGTAGCACATTCAGAAGAAGAAAGTCGTGAGCTTGAAGAGTTAAAACTTAAACTCGATGAGCTTAAAAGGGAGAGAGAACTTAAGAAGATGTCACTATATTACAAGCCAATGCTAAAGCTTAAAGCTACTGATACAGATGTGCGCTCTAAATTACAAATTTAAAGGACATGGTAATGGATATATATAAATTACCTATATTTAAAGAAATGGAGCGAGAGTACAAGCTTGATTTTGGTATTGATATAATGGATTTAATTAAACCGAAAGCATTAGAGATTGATTTTAAAGGGTTTGAGGAGAGACACTTAACTACAAAGTAACGAGAAGTACTTAAATCTATTGAAAAACGTAGACAAACTAAAATAATCCTTTGTGGTGAGATTTGCTAGCGGTAAAACATTTTTAGCATGTTATCTATTCTTAAAAATGCTGCTTACAAATAGGAATGTGTATGAAAAAAATACCAATAATTTTATAATAGGTAATTCCCAAAAATCATTAGAGATTAATGTTGTGGGTCATCATATTTTGAAATAGACTCTTTAAGAGTCAATTTGTATGGAGGAGATAGGGCAAGTGATTTTGAGCGGTTCAGAGGTGTTTATTCTGCACTTATTTACGTTAATGAAGCAACTACTCTTCATAAGGAAACATTAATAGAATATTTAAAGAGACTTAGAGTAGGTATGCAAACCATTATATTTGATACCAATCCTGAGAGTCCAGAGCATTTCTTTAAAAGGAATTATATTGATAACACAAAAATTTACTCTACATATAACTTTACAACATATGATAATGGTTTGATTTCTAGGGATTTTATTAAAACCTAAGAAGAGATTTACAGGGACTTGCCAACATATAAAGCAAAGGTTTTACTTGGAGAATGGGTTGCATCTAATGATACGATATTTACTAATATTAATCTTACAAGTAATCATGAATTTATCTCCCCAATAGCATATTTAGATCCTGCATACAGTGTTGGAGGAGATAATACTGCTCTTTGTGTGTTAGAGCGAGTAGATCAAAGTTATTATGCATTTATATTTCAAGAAAAGTTATTATAATGCTTAAAATATTATATAATAATTATATAAGGAGTGTTTTATGGGTCTTGCTCAACCAGTAATTACTCAGCAAATGGTTATAGCTGAACTTACTAAAGCTGGCATTAAGAGAGATATTGCTATTGATTTATCTTATAGATATTATCGTAATGAACTGACTTACAAGGATATTGAATTCTTAAAAGAAAACTTTGATATAAAACTTGAAAAAGTTGAAGCTCTCTTACAAGCTGAAATTAAATCTGTAGAGTCAAGCTTACAAGCTGAGATTCAAAGGGTTGAGACAACCTTAAGATCTGATATTAGAGACCTTGATAATAAAATTAATGTTGTTGAGAATAATCTTAACACTAAGATTGATACTAAATTCAATGAACTTGATAACAAAATAGATACTGTTGAGAATAATCTTAACATCAAGATTGATACTAAATTCAATGAACTTGATAACAAGATTGACAACGTTAGAAGTGAACTAAAATCAGACATTAAGGACCTCGATAATAAGATTGATACTGTTAGAAGTGAATTAAAATCTGATATTAAAGACCTGGATAGTAAACTTAAACTACATAATTGGATGTTTGGTACCCTTATTACCCTTAATATAGGAATATTTTTAGCATTAATGTCATTATTAGTAAAGTAAATTTATTTAATTGATTTTTTGTCAATTATTTTTTAGTCCTTTTTTTTATCAAAATCATTTAATTATTCATTAAATACAATTTAATTTCATTAATTGTTGTATCACGCAGTCTCTGAAATTTTGAAGCATCTAATGCTTTTAGTTTTTATCTTTTTTATCTTATTCAAAGCCTTTTAACCATCTTGCCCCCCTGAGGTAATAAGGAGGCACGTAATAATGAAAAGAATTACTTTTTGTGCGTTATTGATGACTTTATTTTTACTTCTTAGCTGTGGCAGTGGACAACTTCAGGCTGAGAAATTGGCTTTAGAACAGTAAGAATACTTTCTTAGATTCATTAGTTAAGATAGGTCATGGGTTTTATGAGCTTTTTGGCATCTTTGGTAATGCTATTGGTGATACTTTTGGACTTACAGCAGTTAAATCTACTGATAATAGAAGTAAAGTAGGTGAACACTTTAAGACTATCGGAGATGGGCTTACAACTACTAAGAATAAGTTGAAAGAGCTATCAAATAAAATATCTGAAACAAAAAATGCTAATATCAGCACAATTGAAGCTGTTAAGGGTGTAATTAACAGTGCAAATGATGTCTTTGAACGACTAATTGCTGCTTTAACTAAACTTGCTGATACTACTAAAGAGGCTGGTAATACTGATGTTGGTGATGCTCGGGCTGATGCTAATGCTGGTGCTGATGGTGCTGACAAGATTAGCGTTGAAGCTATTATTAAAGAAGTTAAAGCTATAATTGAGACTTCCGAAAAGTCTGGTGTACAGATTGAAAAAGGAACTGCTGGTAATTCTGTAGAAAATGGTAATGGACCTAAAGTACTTGCTGGTGGAAATGCTAGAGCTAATGCAGGTGATGCTGCAAAATTAGCAGATGAAGTGGCCAAAGCAGACCCATGGGCAATGATTAATAAAATTAAAGATGCTAAAACCAAAGAAGGTGCTCTTAGTGCTAATGCCAATAACGATGCTGGAGAATTAGCTACTGGAACCGGTGCTGCTAATGTTACCGCAGCTACTAATGCAGACTTAGCAGCTGCTGTTGCTCTTAAAGCTATGACTAAGGGTGGTAAATTTACTCAACCTGCTGAAAATGAAGAAGGTGCAGTTAAAGCTGCTGCTGTAACTGCTGTAAATAAAGTATTAGGAGTACTTAATTTTATAATTAGGAAAACAGTATCAAGCAATCTAGATAAGATAAGAGAAGCTGTTAAGGGAATACAGTACTCTGAGACTACTACTGAATCAACTGAAGTTAGTACTACTCAACCTGCTGCTACTAAATAAATTATTTAATTAAATAATCTAAATAAAGTCATTTGAGGAAAACTTTTCTCTTCATAAGAATTGTTTTCCTTTTATCTATATCTTACCCTCTGAGTAAATAAGGAGGCACGTGATAATGAAAAGAATTACTTTTTGTGCGTTATTGATGACTTTATTTTTACTTATGAGTTGTGGAAGTGGACAACTTCAAGCTGAGAAATTGGCTGCTGAGAGTAAGAATACTTTCTTAGATTCATTAGTTAAGATAGGTCATGGGTTTTACGAGATTTTTGGCATTTTTGGTAATGCTATTGGTGATACTTTTGGACTTACAGCAGTTAAATCTACTGATAATAGAAGTAAAGTAGGTGAACACTTTAAGACTATCGGAGATGGGCTTACAACTACTAAGAATAAGTTGAAAGAGCTATCAAATAAAATATCTGAAACAAAAAATGCTAATATCAGCACAATTGAAGCTGTTAAGAGTGTAATTCAAGGAACCGGTGAAGTTTTTGATAAATTAATTGCTGCTCTAACTAAACTTGCTGGTGCTGTTGGTAATACTCTTATTGGTGATGCTGCTGATAATGCTACTGCAGTAGTTGCTGAAAAGGCTAGTGTTGATGCAGTAATTGAAAGTGTGAAGAAAATTATTGAAGTAGCAAAGAATTCAGGCGTAAAAATTGAAGATGGACAAGCTGGTGGTCCGGTTGCTGCTAATGCTGGTGGTGAAGCAGTTGCAAAAACCGGTGGTGGTGCATCTGCTAATGTTGGTCCTAAGCTAGCAGATGAAGTGGCCAAAGCAGATCCATGGGCAATGCTTGATAAGATTAAAGATGCCAAGACCGATGGTGCTCTTCAAGCTGCCAATGATAATGCTGCAGGAGTCCTAGCTACTGCGCTTGATGCTGCTAATACTGGATCAAAAACAAATGCAGACCTAGCAGCTGCAGTAGCTCTTAAGGCAATGACTAAAGGTGGTAAGTTTAGCGTCAATAGTGTTGCTAATGAAGGTGGTGCAATTAAAGCAGCAGCAGCAAGTGCTGTAAATAAGGTTTTAGGAGTATTAAATGTAGTAATTCAAAGAACAGTATCAAGCAATCTAGATAAGATAAGAGAAGCTGTTAAAGGAATACAGTACTCTGAAACTACTACTGAATCAACTGAAGCTAGTACGACTACTCAACTTACTGTTACTAAATAAATTATCTAATTAAATAATCTACTAAATAAAGTCATTTTAGGAAAACTCTTCTCTTTGTAAGAATTGTTTTCCTTCTTTGCATTTTTGTGACGCATTAAATATTTGTACTAAAGATAAGTAAACAAGCTCTAGCTAAATCTCTTTAACTAGGGGTATTTTATTATTATAAGATTAGTTTTGTTTGGTATGTAATTAATTTTATTTTATTAAAATAATTTTAAATAGATTTTAATTATTACAGAGTCAAATAATTGAGGTTTTATGAAATTTATTTTTGAAATTTAAAATAAAAGGTGTATATTAGATTAAATAATCTAATATCCCAGGAGGGAGATATGAAGAGAAGTATTTTATCAGTATGTATATTAACATTATTATGTTTGTTATCATGTGATATCAATGTCCTTAATGATTTATTAAATGAAGTAAGGGAAAAAGTTTTAGATGAAAGCAAAGATAATAAAGATTTAAACCATAAACAAGAAAATCAGGAACAAAAAGAAGTTGTTATAGATGATTTAGAAGAAGAAGTAGTAGTAGAAATACAGCAAGATATGGAAGTAAAAACTGTTAATGCGGAATTTGCGGAGTCTAAGCAAGTTTATACATACTATGTCCAAGAAGAAATAGAGATAAAAGAAGAAGACCTAGTTCCAAGTACTGATGAAGAGAGCAAAGCACAAGCAGAAATTGAAAATGTAAAAAGAGTGCTTGGAGATTCTGAATTCCATCAATTAATTGAGGAGGCACGTAAGCTTCAAACAGAGTCTAAACAATTAGAATCCGATTTTTATAGAATATTTTCAGAATTTCAGACGAAACTTCAAGAGCAAAGGTCTATTTCTAAGAGCAATAGTCAAACGTATAGAACAAAGAGACAGGAACTAATTAAATTACAAAATAGGTTTAATGAAAAAAGGAATCAGATCGATATGTTCATAACCCAAATTGATGCAGGACTTAATGAAAGAAGTTCCGCAAAATCCTTTTTTGAGCAATCCCAAGAGACTTTAAAAGAAGCTATTACTAAGAGATTAAAAAGTAAGTTACCTAGGAATCGTTATTTATTAAGAAGAGGAGATAGTGATTTAGTAGCTAGACAGGCACAAAGAGAAGCAGAGAGTGCGTTAAAACAATTAGAATCTTCTTCTATGAAGCTAATTGAAGCAATGGGAGAAAAGAAAAATATAGAAGCTCTCATTAAAGAAGCAAAATCTTATCTATCAAATCTTTCAAGATAGAGATAGTAAAGATTTAAATATTTTATAACGTTAGTATTTTTAAAGAAGAGTTCCTTTATAAGGGACTCTCTTTAATTTTATTTAAATGAGTTTCTAAAACGAATTACCTTTTAAGATTTGACTGTGTATTTATTTTATATTCCCATTTTAAGGTTTTAAATAATGATAAGGAATGTTTATATTTTATGTTAACGCATCATATTTTGTTGGCAAGCTATAGTTAAGAGGGTAAATTATTTATAAAGGCTACTGGAATTGAAGAAATTTAAAATAAAAAATAACAATAAAGACTTATAGAGCAAAGACAGTAGTAAATAAAAAAGGTGATTTAAAGTATATAGAATTATACTAATAGATATTAATTTATTTCTAATCATTTTTAGCAATTAGAGGTATAAATTGTTTACACCAAAATCATAGCTGAACAATATCAAGATAAAAATAATAGTTAATAATAATATTAGTGTCAAACATAGTACTATGTCTTTTTAAGAGAGAGTAAAAAAAGATAAGAAAATTTAATTAAAATAATTTGTATTTTAAACAAAGTGATATATATTATAAATTAATAATGATTATTATTTAATATAATAATCATTATTAATTTCAAGGAAGGAGAATATTTATGAGAAAAAACTTATTTATATTTACATTGTTAGTTGTAGGATTAGTATCTTGTGATCTAAATTCTAAATTATTGGGTAATAAAGAAAGAAATAAAGATCTTTCAAAAGAGGTTGTAAATAGTGTTCAAGGAGATGAGGCCTACAAAGAAGTTAATATCAATGGTTTAGAAAAGGTTGTAGATGATATTCAAGGAGATGAACCAGCAAAGGAAGATAAGGATGTTGCTGAGAAGAAAAAATTAATATCTGAACTTAAAAAGGATACCGAAGGTCTTATTAAAGTAGTAAATAAGGATAAGGCTGAAGTTGAGGATGGAAATCAATATGGAATGAAGGATAAAGTATTTAAAGCAGTGACAGATACTGTTAATAATAAGACACTAGATAATGATGAGAATAAGGAAGCAAGAAGATTATTTTATTCCTCTTTGGGATACGATAAAGAGAAAATAAAAGATTTTGCAAATATTCTTAAAAATATCGAAACAGATGATACAAACAAGGGTACATGGATTAAGGATATAATGAGTGCAGGTAGAGAACATCTTCAATCTAATTTTGAGAAAATAATTGATAAAGTAGAAAAGAGTAAAGATAAACTTGATAAATTGAGTCTTGTTGATTTAAAAGAAGTTAAAACAAAGTTTGACGAAATTAAGTCACAAAGAGAAGCTTTTATAAAAGCTGTAGGTAGTCTTATTTCATCTTATAAAGCCAAGACAGGTGGTATTGATTCTGATAGTGAGAAATTAATAAAGCATGTTGAGAGAGAATATAAAGATCTCATTACAGTTAAAATTCCTGGAATGAAATTAGTATATGATAAGATTATAGGTGTTCTAGATACAATTAAGTAATTATTAATGATATTTAAATACAAAGGAAGATAGGCTTTGTTAAGCTATCTTCCTATTTTTATTTAGAGTAAGTAAAAATACTATTTATCTGGTAACAATACCTGTGCGAGTAAGTAAGTCTTTTACTAATGTAAGTTTTGAGTATGGATTTCGTAATGCTTGGTATGTTTGGTAATCATTATAAGATGATGTCGGATATGCTTGATGATCTTTGTTATTAAATTCTTGTATTTTTGTAATTAAAGAACTTACTTCAGTTTTGAGTTCATCTAATTTTGTCTTTGCAGACAGGTCGCTTTGTAAATTTCCACCGTAATCATTATAAGTAATCAGAATTGTTGCTGAATTTAAACTCTTCTCAATTTCACTTAGAAGTTTTTTAAGATCTGCTTCTAATTTATCTTTTGTAAACTTGGAGAGTTCTTTTTTTGCCGTTTGTTTTTCATATTCTTCGGCTCTTATTCCATAATAATTGCTTAATTTGATTCTATGGAATTCAATTGTATCCAAGTCATCTTTTATTTGTTCAGCTATTTTAAGTGCTTGCTCAACACTATCTGTGATATTCTTTAGTTTAAATTTATATTGATTGTCTAATCTGGTTTCTAGCTTAGAATCTGCATCTGCATCTTCGTCAAATTCATATTCCTCAATTGTTATGGAACTGTCAGAGTATGAACCTGATATTATTGGGTTTGAGTCATAATGTGATTTATAGGTATATTCGTATTGAATATTATGTGATTCACCATTTAATGCCTTCAGAGAAGTTTTACTGTTGCCTCTGAGAAGAATATTTGCATTTGAATGATGTTCAACTGTCTTACTGTTTTGATGAGAAGGATTATTAATATTATTTTGATTGGAGTAGGTTGTATCATTATCTAGTGTTGATATGTTGTTGTGTTCTGTTGTATGAGTTAAATCTGTTTTTGCAGGAGTATTAATGGTTATTTTTTGTGTTACTATATTTTCATCAGTATTTGAAGTATTGAATGAAGCGTTATCAAAAATGTTATTACTAGGCAAACTGAATTCTTCTTTTTTTGTCTCAGAGGGAGTTGCAACTAAGATACTTGTTTGAGGTTCAGTTTGTTTAGGTGATATATCTTTTGTACTTTTGCTATTAATTTTAGATAGATGTTTTTCTGAATGCTGATTATCACTAAAAATATTTTTCATGTCTATCTCACTAGCATTCAACATCATGGAGTTTACTTTATCAAGTGTTTTTGAATACTTTTTGTGAATTTCTTCATCAGTAAAAAAGAACTTACAACCAATCAAGCTGAGAAGCAAGGTTAAAGCTAAATATTTATTTTTTAAAATCATATTTTGTTCCTTAAAAGTTACTTACTAATAGATAAGTATATATCAATATGAATGAATTTAATTTATTTAAAACTTATATGACTGATTAGTAACAGAGCCAATATTTGGTAATAGAAGATATAATATTCAAATAACTATCATAAATGATTATTAGGTGGTATGGATTTTAAGAGTAGAGATTATTCTATACTATTAAAAACTAAACTA
>NZ_CP073169.1 GCF_023035815.1 Borrelia parkeri | reverse complement strand
ATTATAATTTGTTAATAGTATAGAATGTTTATCCATTTATATAACTCATAAGTTTCCACATATAACTCATAAGTTTGCTACTAAAAATTAATAGTTTACACAAAAAAACTCATAAGTTTAATTTACCTTTTTATACAAAATTAATAGTTTGCATAAAAAACTCAATAGTTGCTTTAAAAAAATATATAGTTACCTCCCTCTTTGCTAGATTAATAGTATTATATTTATATATATATGTTCTCTCTAAAAAATTTATTTACTAATAAAATACCTTATATCCCTATTCATAAAATTAATCCTGATGAATTTATTCTCATTAGTAATTATCTTATTCTCTCTTCTAGCACTATTCACAATTTACTCGGCATTATTATGGCTTCCGGCATACCTTTAACACATCTAAAAGATCCTTTTATCAAAATATTTTATACTTTTAATAACAATATTATTACTTATACATTAAGTAATGGTCTACAGTTTCAACAATATTCTTTACTCGAACCCAATGTTATTGCTACTTCCATTAAAAATTTAAATAAAAATATTTTATCTTCTATTCATGCATACAAAATTAACTACATCGCTAAAAATATATTCAACTTCTCTATCACTACAAAACATATAATTTCTATATACTCTTTGATTGCTAAGTCTAAAAATACCTTCAATAATATCTATTACAATAATACTCATCTCAATATCCTATTAGATAATCAACCTTGTATACTAGACTTATACGAAAAAATAAACTATATTAAGTCTTTTAACAGACTAAAACTTAATAAAAATAACCTAGATCTATTTAAAAACCATACTAATAAAAATCTCTCTACTATCGCTTCTCTGGTTGAATCCTTCTTCCTTGATCAAACATCAAACAAAAACCTACATACCCTCAAATCTTATATTAATCTACACCTCAAACAACTTGGGATACCTTATAAATCTACTAATAGATTGCAAAAACAACTATTATCTCATATATTTTTGTAATTATACATTGTATATTTTTGTGACATCTCTTTAAAAAAAATACATAAAAGAAAATAAATTTGTTCACTCAGCAGCAATTATGTACAAATTGATAATAATATATTGCTTGTACTATTGTAATGAAACCCTAAAAATTTCTTACCCTATTCCTTCCTGGAAAAATTACTTTTTCTCTCAATTCAAAAAAACTATTCTCTCATATATTTTTGTAATAAAACATTGTATAATACTTATAAGGAGACTTCTATGGGACTTGCCCAACCAGTTATCACACAGCAAATGGTCATCGCTGAACTTACTAAAGCCGGTATTAAGAGAGACATTGCTATTGATCTGTCTTACAGATATTATAAAAATGAACTCACTTACAAGGATATTGAGTTCTTAAAAGAAAACTTTGATATAAAATTGAAACACTTAGAAAATGGGATTAGTAGTATTAAGGATGAACTTAATACCAAAATCGATACTAAATTTAATGAACTCGATAAAAAAATAGATACCAAATTCAATGAACTCGATAAAAAAATAGACTCTGTTGAGAATAATTTTAACCTTAAGCTTGAAAAAGTTGAAGCTCTTTTACAATCTGAGATTAAATCTGTCAAAACCGAACTTGATAACAAGATTGATAACAAATTTAATGAACTCGATACTAAGATTGATGTTAACAAAATGGAACTTAAGAGTACATTAAGACTTCATAATTGGATGTTTGGGACTATTATTACCATCTCTATAGGTATTTTATTAACTCTTATCTTTAAGTAATTGTTTAATTTAATTAAAAAGCAATAAATCACATAAATTGATACTACTCTAAGAACTTGGTATACCTTATAAATCTACTAATAGATTGCAAAAACAACTATTTTCTCATATATTTTTGTGACATCTCTTAAAAAAATACATAAAAGAAAATAAATTTGTTCACTCAGCAGCAATTATGTACAAATTGATAATAATAATATATTGCTTGTACTATTATAGTGAAATCCTAAAAAAATTTTTTAACCCCCTAGCTTAATATCAATTAGTAAAGCCTCTCTTTTTTCCTTCCTATTGCTTTAAAGCTTTTTTTACTTTATACTTACTATAAGGAGACTTCTATGGGACTTCCCCAACCAATAGTTACTCAACAAATGGTCATCGCTGAACTTACTAAAGCTGGTATAAATATAGATATTGCTACTGATTTATCTTATAGATACTATCGTAATGAACTCACTTATAAAGATATTGAGTATTTAGAGACTACTTTTAACCTTAAGCTTGAAAAGGTTGAAGCAAATTTAAAATCTGATATTAAAGACCTCGATAATAATTTTGATACCAAATTCAATATACTCGATAACAAAATAGATAACAAATTTAATGAACTCGATAACAAAATAGATAATGTTGAAAATAATCTTAACATCAAGATTGATAACGTTAGAACTGAATTAAAATCTGATATTAAAGACCTCGATAACAAAATTGACAACGTTGAGAATAATCTTAACATCAAGATTGATAACGTTAGAACTGAATTAAAATCTGATATTAAAGACCTCGATAACAAAATTGACAACGTTGAGAATAATCTTAACATCAAGATTGATAACGTTAGAACTGAATTAAAATCTGATATTAAAGACCTCGATAACAAAATTGACAACGTTGAGAATAATCTTAACATCAAGATTGATAACGTTAGAACTGAATTAAAATCTGATATTGCATCTATGAGCTATGAGATTTCTCTTGTTAGAAAAGATATGGAAATTAATAAGATGGAATTCAAAAGTACATCAAGATTACATAATTGGATGTTTGGGACTATTATTACCATCTCTATAGGTATTTTATTAACTCTTATCTTTAAGTAACTAATCTTACACATTGATACTACTCTAAGGACTTGAGGGTTTAGCTTTTTTAGTAACCTTAACTTGCTTACCCCTTTCCCTCCCTTCAAAGCCGTCTTCTACCTCTAAAGCACTCACGTCATTAGCAATATCCTCAAGCCCCTTAACAACATCCTCAGTTACATCAACAACTTCCCTTTGTTCTAATTTTTTAAGTAACATTTCCTTATAATCTGCATAAAACATATCCAATATATTATTCATCAACGATCCTCTTTTGGTCTCACAATAATAATCATCTTTGCCTATTTTATTAATCGTAATATCAAGGGTCTCTCTATATTTTGCTCCTATCCAATCTTTAACGTATCCATATACATATTCCCAGTCAATATCTTCTGGCTTAAGTATTGGAAAATTAACTATTCTCAAGTCTCCCTTTCTAGACTGTACTTCATCGCTCATATAAATTTCCCAAAACCTATGGCGTTTGATGTATAGCCTTCTTACTAAATATCTTAAACTAAATTTCATGTCATATCTCCTCTTGCACCTAATTTCAGGTTCTCTTCTAAAGATGAAAGCATGATCCCTAAACTAGATATAGAGAGACCCTTAGTAGTCTTAAATCCTTCAAAATTTCTATTAAGCACAACCGAACTTGATAGACTGCAACCTCTCTCATAAGGCTTTAAATTACTCATGTTGTTCTCTGTGTCAACGCCCATATTCCCTACCCTGCTTTTCTCTAAAGTAGCAAACATACTTGCCCTAGCTTGTTCCCTAAGACAAGCATCCTCTTCACGAGCTCTTTTTAAACGCTCTTCTCTCTCTCTAGCTTCACGTTCAAACAACTTGCTCAAATATTCTTCTCTTCTCTTTATCTCAAGTCTTCGTTTTTCTTCTTTTTTCTTCTCTATTTTCTCTCTCTCTTTAAGACTTAAATGTTTATCTTTCATCTCTTTAACAACTGATGCGTTATGCTTAACTTGTATATGCCCTCCATAAGTCTCTTTAGGCTTATAATTACTCTTGTACTTATTTGGGTACCAATCCCTAAATCTCCCCTCCCATATAAGCTCATAATCACTAATAACGCCATCCCTTCGCTTCATCATCATCCATACCTTATATTTGTACCTATTGCTAAACTGTTTTAGGAAATGCTCTAAAATATCTTCTATGTTGTACTCACTTCTGTATTCAATGATTGCTCTCTCTAGATTAATCAGGGCATTTATGTAAGTTGCATCATTGTTACTACACTCTTTTACTCGGGTTAGGTAGCTTTTATCGATTTTATGTTTGGATACAAGCCGTATTTCTACATCATCCCTTTTAAATTTGCGCATTCTTACCTTTGGTTTAACGAAAACAGTTTTTCCTGAAAGCAATTCTTTAGAATTCTTATTATTTATATAGCTTATATTAGCTTTATTAAATACAGCCGATTCCCCTACATGCGACATTTGGCTTATATTATTATGTTGTCTTAACTTAAGAGGTATGTTTAACCTTTCAAGTTTTGTGTAATTAAATGTTGTATTTTTGTTGTCTTTATCGAAATCACCAACAATTCTTTTGTCCTTTAACTTTTCTTTAAGCTCTTCTTTAAGATATTCTAAAATTATTTCTTTGTGTATGTGATCAAGTTCCATATTTTGTACATAGTGAGAAATGCTTCCCTTATTTTTTCCAAACTTTCTAATTTTAGATTTTATTAACCCGGTTTCATTTAGAAGTTTGAGGTCTCTTTCAAATGTTCGTCTACATACTTTTTTATGTCCGTCATTTTCTAATAATTTACTTACAATATTGTAGATATCACTTGCTGAATATTCTTCAATTCCACTCGATTTTTTGTAGTTTTTATTCTTTGCATTTATGACCCAATAAATTTTAATCAGTCTATCGTATTTGTTTAATGTTCTATTTATTAGCGATTTAACTTGTGATACACAGATTTCTTTAATATCAGGGGATGTTTTATCTTTATTTGATTCTATAAGATTATTTAGTATTAATTTTATTTTGTCTTGTGATTTGAATTTTTTTGTTTCTTTTGATATAATATCCATATGTTTGCCTTTAATCCAAAGTTAAATTTTCTGTGAAGCTTTGGATTGGGATTTTTTTATTATATATAAAAATTTCACTTTTGACTAGGTTGTGAGTCGAAGTGATTTTTTTATATACCACTTTCTTCTCTTCCCATATTTTAGAAACCATTTTTGTAAAATGGCTAGTTATATAATAAAATTTTTTATATATTTTGGTATTTATGATTCTTCTCATTATCATAAATACCAAGTCTATATTAATATAAGATTATTGTCAATTAAAATTCGTTAATATTTTTTTTTGATTGGTTTTAAAACTATCCACAATAGATTACTTATTTTAATGTACGATAGCATTATTGATTATTAATATTGAATATTCTGTATAAAAATTTTTTTTTTGAATTACTAATATTATATATTTCTCTCATATAAATTAAGTATTTTTTTTATTATTTGTGTTGCAATAATTGTTTTGTATGTTTTTTTCTTTTATTAAGTTTTGTATTTCTTTTTTTAACTGTAGTATTTCTTTAGTCTTATTTTTCGTATCTTCTTGTGTTTGTCCCGTTAAATCTTGTATTTCCTTTTTTAGCTGTAATATTTCTCTATTTTTGTTTTTCATGTCTTCTTGTATTTCTTGTTTTAGTTGTCTTATTTCCGCGATAATTACGTTTGTATCGATGTTTGTAATTTTACCATTGTTTATTTTTTTTTGGTTATCTATTTCATTATTTTGAAAATAATTATTTAGTTTGCTTTTTGTATTGTTTATTTTTTTTTCAATAGTTTTTGTAGTATTTAATCTTGTTTCTTTTTTTCTTAAGTTTACAGTTAAATCAGGTAATATATCTTCTGGTATATATCTAATATTGTTACAAACAACATATGCATTTAAAAAACCTATTTTTCTAGAAATAGTACTAAGATCTATTTTGTAGTTGAAGTCTGTTTTTAGTAATTCTACTGCTTCTCCAATTTTGTATAATTTAATGTCATTTATTTTTTTCATTATAGTGTTTTTTCCTTTTATTTAATTTTTATTTATTACTATATATAGTAATAAATAAAAATTAAAAATAGTATCATTAGTTAATGATTATTGGTTAATAAGTTAGAAATTGGCGAATTTAAATTGACTTAATTGTATTTTTTTGTATAATGAACCTAAATAGTGTTTTTTCAATGCGAGATAAAATAAGCTACTTTGCTTTTGTTAGCTTTATTTAAAATTTAAGAGGTTAGGAAAAGTGAAGTTTCTTGTTTGTCATTAAAGGCTTGAAAAGGAGGGTTTTAGGTGTCTAGTGGGATTAAGAGACAGATTAATATTATTGGAACTATTGCAACAACATTAATGATTTGTGTGTCTGGAGTTGGAACCTATGCCCTTAAAGGATTTTTATCTGATTTGAAAAAAGAGATGATGGAAGAATTACACATTGAATCTGAGAAGAGACTTAAGGGAGAATTTGAAGCTTTAAAAATCTTCTTAAGAGAAGACCTTAAGAGAGACATTGAAAGAGTAAATTCAGAGAGTAAAGAGATGATGGGGGAATTAGAGAGTCTGTTACTTAAAGAGAGATTTAAAATCAAAAGTGCTTTTAGGGAAGAATTAGATAAATGTTTCGGTTTATTAAAAAATTTTGAAGAGGGGGTTTATGAGAAGTAAAATTTTTATGGTTCTTTATGATTTTGCATACAAAGCTTTGAAAGATTACTTTATTAAAAAGCATAAATCAGAATTGCTTGAAGGTGCTGTGTCTTTAGAAGATTCATCTTACCGAGTTTGTGAAAAAATAAGAGAAATAGAAAAGCATAGGTTAGTAGTTCCTTTTCAATATAATTTCAAGGACCAAAACGTTGCTATTTGCAAATTTGGATGTTATTTTTTATGCATTTTGTTTATTGCATTTGTAGTGAAAGAAATCAAAGATAAAGTTGAGAAATATTTTGATAAGTTTGAAGTCGATTTACTCTTCAAAAGCCTTGCAACTATTGGTTGTTTGAAGGATGTCAATTCATACGTACTTGACCCAAATTTAATATTTAAGCATCTTGGAGTTGGTGACGATATTCATTATCTGAATGTCCATTATTCCCCTACTAATTATGACCCTGATAATTGTGATATTTTAGTTGGCAAATACAGAGATAGTGAGAGTGATTTATACCATTTTGTAATTCTTGATAATGATTTAAGTTCTGTTATTTGGGACTCACTTGGGAGTTCTAAAGCTGTAAGTAATGGCGTACTTGAGTCTTTAAGGGTATTTAAGCTTGTTGATTCGTCTCTTAGTTTTGATATTAGGCAAAGACTTACCCTCTATAGTGAGCAGTTTAGAAATGTGTAAGTAGTAAAAAATATATTTTGGAGGTTTTATTTTGAGTGTAGTAAAAAATATAAATAAACTTTTTGATGCAGTAATGGCAAAAGATTTTCTACTACAAGAATTTGGTTATGTTTTAGGAGAATCTAAGATTGAACTTGCACGCGAGGGAATGACACTTACAAGTTCAATTTTGAATTTTATCTATTCTATCAAAGATGAGATTGTAAAAAATAATGAAAACAAACGTGCTTTTGAGATCATAAATTCAAGACTAAGAGGTGCTATTGACCTAGCAATTGATGCTTGCAGGGCTTTAGAGAATGGTGAAAATTGGGATGAATATGACAGGCTTATTGAACTTAGAGGTCAAGTAGCTAAGGAAGCATTAGATAAGATGGAATTAAAGGACTAGTAGGTTGTTATGAAGTTTAAATTTAATTTTTTAAATAATTATTTGTTATCTTTATGTTTGTTATTTTTAGTATTCTCTTGCAAAGGGATTGCAAGTCTTCCAAAAGAACCTACCTTAACTGGTAAAGAAGACCCTATAAGCTTAGCTCGTGATGAAGCTTCATTATTTGAGTATGCATTAAGTCTGAGTGCATGGCTTATTGATGCTAAGAGTTATGTTAATGATTACTATAAGCAGCATAAATTTCCATTATTTGAAATTTTTGACCCCACATTTAAGGGTGGTATTGGAGAAGAGGGTATTAGGCTAAGAATAGCTTATTATAAACGCTACATAGCCTCAGTTAAACCCATTGCTCTTGATGTATACCGTAGGTATACTCAAGTGTCCTTACAGGAGTAGGGTAGGCAAGGGAGCTTTAAGTTTGCAACAAGAAGATAAAGTTGAGAAGGATTTAACAGAAGGGGGTTTAGTAGATACACTTATTTTTGAAGCTGTCCCCTCCCCTTCTGTTCACTTGTCTTCTCTAGATATTAGCACGCCCTCTTTAGTAGTTACTGATGAGCTAATCTCTAGTGATCATACTGACTGTGAAGTTGAATCTAATTCTGAAGATATTCAAGTTGAAGATATTCAAGAAGAGGAAGAGCATCCAGGGTTTTGTGACTTAAGTATTGTCTTTTTTACCGATGAAGGTCAATTCTTTGATCTAACCCCTTACACTGATATATCTAGTGTGTCTTTGGAGCTTAAAATTGTAGACCCTACACTAAAGACAGCATCAAGTAGTTTTAAATTTGAAGCAAATGGTCTTTCAGATGAATTTTTAGACTTTCTATTCTTTAGGAAAGAAGAAGTATATGTAAATGTAAGTGAGGGCTCTCAGTCATTATTCAAAGGTGTTTTAGAAAAATTTTTCAATAGAGAGGTTTTTAACTCCACTAAAAGTATTAGCTTTACTGTGAATGATTATTCTAAACTTTTGAGTGTTGTTTTTGAGAAGCCTATTCAATTTCCTGTTAATTACAATCCCGATTGGCTTTATGTATATAATCCATTAGTAAAGGAGCTATCAGTAGTCCATCTAATTTTACAGAAAAGTAATCTTAAAGATTTGATTGATGATGATGGCTCTGAGAGCATTTTGGCAAAAATTCCTGCAGTAATTATTGCTGATGGAGAGGACCTTGGGACAATTCTATCAGCACTGCTTTATGAATTTGGATATGCATATACATTTACATGTGATGGGAAACTACGAATTTTACCTATTTGGAAGAGCGAGGTTATAAAAAGGGATGTAAAGCTTTGCTCTATTGATGCTTCAAGTTATATTCTATCAAAGAGTAGCTCTAGTAGTTATGATTCAACCAGGGTTATTTGGAGAGAAGGTAAATTTCAAAGTAAAGAAGAAGCTATTTCAAATAGAAGACCGCTTTATTCTGCACCCATTAATGTTCAAGGATCTGGGAGTAGTCTTTATGTTGCAGTTTTGCAAAAAGGAGTAGTATACCCTGATTTTGCAGATAAAGTAGGTAGTCTTGTCTATCAAGAATATGATCCTAAATGGTTTGATACTGCTTATAAGTGGGATTTTAAGAAAAGGGAAGTATGGCATGACCATTATGCAATAAATGATCATTTAGCCATAATCTCAACACATAATCTTGAGTCTCGTTTTAGCGCTGACTCTGATATTAAACTTGTACATGAAGAATATTATCCAACAAAAGCACGAATTTGGTTTAAAAATACATCCTCAAGTCAAGGTTCTCGTTATATTTACTATTTTGATATATATGGTGATGTTTTTTATACAACTGCTCGTAATATATTGCAGACTGATAATGCAGATGATTTTTACAGTAAGCGATTTGAGTATTCAACCAGGTTTATTTTTGATTCCAATTCGGCTGTACGTCTTTTTGAATTCTTAACCAATTTAAGAGTTAAAGGACACACAATCGTTAATTTTAGGTCAACTCAAGAATTAGACCTTACTGATTTTGTAAGACTTAAGTTTGAGGATTATGATGTAGATCATTTTTTCTTGATTTTATCAAAAAAGATTTCCGGATTTGATATGAATATAAGACTTTACGAGTATGAAGGAATTACATGGGGAGATTACACTCACTATGATTACCTTACAACTTCTAAGTATATAGGCTCTAGAGATAATTTAGAAGCTATTCGTGAGGTTATAGTTGCACCCTTTAATTATATTGCTGCTAGAGATAATGATTTTGCAAATCCCCATCTTGTTGCGCCAGGCTTTAAGGATGAAGTTACATTTCAGGAGGCTTTAAGCTTAGCAAGACGTTCTGGAACAAGTAAAATCAGATTACTCCCCGGTGATTTTTATATGTACGGTTCAGTTGATATATCTAATTTCGAGCTTAAAGGAGAGGACGGCGTTGTAATTCGCGCTGGTGGTTTTGCAAAAAATATTTTCACTGCAACTCGTTCATTTAAGATGTCAAGGCTAACTATATGTCAAAAACCTATGAGTGAACTTTGGATAAGGGGTGGTAATTTGAGTGATGAGGAGCACTTAGATTCATACCTAAAAGGTAGCGAATTTGTACCCTTTGCTAATTTGAGGTTGTGTTCAAGTTATAGGCTTAAAGAAGAAGAGCGGTCGTCTATTTACTTAAATGACGCAAGTTT
This sequence comes from Borrelia parkeri, assembly GCF_023035815.1. Classification (NCBI taxonomy): domain Bacteria; kingdom Pseudomonadati; phylum Spirochaetota; class Spirochaetia; order Spirochaetales; family Borreliaceae; genus Borrelia; species Borrelia parkeri. Next base: position 19,225 of record NZ_CP073169.1, on the reverse strand, counting down.
CATTTACCTTAAGAATATTACATTTCTTTGTAATGAAGGAGTGGCTTTAGAGACAATAAAAGTTAAAAAGATACTTCTTGAGAATGTTATTTTCAGATCTACAAATTGCGGATTTGATATTAGTGATGTTGATAATATGACGCTTATTGGAGTTGAGATTGAGTCTAATAAAAAGGCATCGGTTGCAAATGGAGTTAATGCAATAATGAGGGGTGGTGTTGTTAAGAAGAATAGAGATGGCTTACACTTTGCGAATTTTTCAAGTCTTAAAGTTAATGAAGTTGAATTTTTAAGTAATACAGGTGTTGCATTAGAGCTTGATGAAGTTGTAAATGCAAGATTTGCAGGAAATAGTTTTGTGGAAAACAAAGTAGGTCTTAAGAGTAATTCTCTAGATTTGTTAATGCGTGATTCATTTTTGAAAAATGAGATTGGTATGTCTTTTACAAAAAAATCGGATTTAAGTGCACGAGTTATTGATTTTAATGTGTATGAAGAGAATATAAAGGATAAGGAGGAGGTAGCATAATTTGGCTATAAGTGATGATGATTTTGAAGAGATAAAGAGACGCTTACAAACTGATAACGTTAAGATACAATTTGGTGCTGGAGATATGGAGAGGGCGAAGACTTATATTGGTAAGCTTGGAGAGCCGATTGTAGTAGAGGATAAGGGTTTATTTGCTATTTGTAATGGTAAGAGTAGTGAGGATAGAAAATACTATCCAATAAATAAAGGTTTACCACCAGTCTTAGATGATACTTTGGAGGCTTACATAGAAGATTTGGTTGAGAGATGTTTGGAGAATACTTATCCAGGCTTTTTAACTTCTGAGTTTGCACAAGAAGGATCAAAGCTTACTAGGTCTAGGATAATTGAAGCGTTTGAAGCAACAAAAAAGTTTTGTTTGCCAGATGGGAGAAGCCTTCCGGAAGGTTGCTTTGTAAGGGAGAGATTTGGAATTTCATCTGCACCAAGTCTTGCGGGTAGGTTTTTAAGACACCATGACAGAAACGGTTCTTATGACTCAGTTCGTAGCATTGGAGATACTCAAAGTGACTCATTTGCAAGTCATGACCACTACATAAATAGAGACAGTATTAATTTTGATGGTCGTCTTGTTAGGGGTTTTAGTAGACTTTACAAATCTGGAGATTGGTCTGGTGGTAATTATAAGTTTGTATATGACCTAGTACTTGGGGATTATATATCAAAGTACAGTTTTCCAAATTGGACAGAATACACAGGAGATAGTGAGACTAGACCTAGGAATTTAACGTATTTGTCATTCTATAGATTTGATTGGTGAAGTTGTGTTTATGAGTATTAGTAATAAGGATTATGATGATTTGAAATTACGAATTGCAAATAGTAATACCTGCATACAATTTGGAGTTGGCACTTATCTTGATTCTAAAGGTTACACGGGAGAGATTGGAGAACCAATTTTACTTAAAGACAAAGGTGTATTTGCAGTTTGTGATGGTAAGAGTATTGCAAATAGACGGTATTATCCTATTGATAAGAATATTTCATCTGTTTTAGATGATACTTTGGATGCTGCTTTAGAGCATATGATTGATTTTTTTATAGAAAAGGTTGCTGTTGGCACACTAACTGCCAAATTTCCAATTGAAGGGACAATCCTAAATAGACATAAGCTTATTGAAGCGTTTACTAATACGGGTAAATTTTGTATTCCAGATGGTAGAAGTTTGCCATCAAATTGCTATGCAACTAGAGTTTTAGGAATCTCATCTGCACCAAGTCTTGCGGGTAGGTTTTTAAGACACTATGATGCTTCAAATTCTAGAAGTTTAGGAGCAACACAGAGTGATTCGTTGGGGAATCATAATCACCGCATAAATCGTGACGAAATTGACTATAGATCCTATGACCATTTATTTAAAGAGGCTTATCAAGCATACCGTGAAGATAGTTGGTATTGGAGTGATGGTAATTATTCTTTTGTATATAACATAGTACTTGGTGATTATATGTCAAAGTACAAATTTCCAGATCGTACAAACTATGCAGGGGGTAGTGAGACTAGACCTAAGAATTTATCTTATTTGTCGTTTTTTAGGTATGATCTTTAAATTTAAGTAGTGTAGGAGGTTGTTTTGAGTAGTGAATTTGATTATAAAAAATTACTGAAAGAAGCTGTTGAGGAAAATTTCTCATCTCTTGGTGATGCTTCTGATGCTCGTGAAGTATTACTAAAGGCATTTGTTGCTAAGATGTATGAATTTTCAAATAGTAATGTTTTAGCAACAAGTCTTCATGCATTTAGAATGTTTTTTGCTATTCTAGGAATTTCTGAAGCTGAGGATTTAGTTTTAGATATCATCAATAAAGAGAAATTGCCATTAAGTAGTAAAGAGAATTCTGTTTTTAGTAGTTGTGCCTACACTGATGAGGAGATTAAGCGTCTTATGAAGAGTGGTATGGGAGAATAGGTTGAGGTTAAAGCGACTGCCAATTTATTTTGATGCATACAAAAGAAAACCTGGTGCTGAGATTTTTGTGTATTACTCAAGTCGTGGGACTGGAAAGACTTATGATATTGCAACAGTAAATCTTGAGAGAAAGTTTACACCTGATGGTGGTGATACTTTGGCAGTGCGTAAGAAGAAAAACAAAACAATTCAGTCAATTCATAAAGAAATTTTAGAGTTGCTTCATAGGTATAACTTAAGACGTGAATTTAATGTAAGTAAGGCTAAGATAGAGACAAAAAATTTAATATATGGACGCAAGCGTGCGTTTGTATTTGAAGGTGGACATGATACAACTGACCTTAAATCGTATGCGCATTTTAAAGACCTATGGCTTGAGGAGGCTAATCAGTTTACTGAATCTGATATTGAGAGACTAATTCCTACAATGAGAGAGCGTGGGGGGAGAATTTACATGTCAAGTAACCCAGTCCCTTGCTCGCATTGGCTTTATAAACGTTATATTTCAAATGAAGATAATCCATCAGTATGTGTAATTAAGAGTACGTATAGGGATAATCCTTTCTTAAATGGAGGAGATATTGACTTGTGGCTTGAGAAACAAAGGCTTGCGTATCATGGAAATGATCTTGGATTTAGAATTGAGGTTTTAGGAGAAGAATTTGATTTTGGGACAGCAAGATTTATAAAAAATTTTGAAGTTTGTGATGAGAGTCTTCTGGGGAGAGCACAGGGAAATTTTTATACAGGAGTTCACATTAAGGGAAATAGAGTTTGCTTTATAGAAATTTTTGTTGGAAGAATTGCTTACTTTCCAATAACAGTTGTAACTAATGCTAGTAGTAAAGTTTTACTCTCAAAGGAAGATTATGAGCGTGAATGTTCACGTTTTAGAGGGACATTTGTTCTTCCACATACTAGGGAAGAATTAAAATTTGTTTTCTCTCGTTTTGGTAGAGGGTCTCTAGTAGCACGTAATCGTAATCTTTATGTGCTCTCAGATTATCTTATTCCTAATAATCTTAGTGTACTGAGGAGGGACGAGACTGAAGATGTGATTTTGGAATTTAGTGAGACTGAATATTATTATGATGAATCTTTAGGTAGTGAGAGTGGTACTGCTACAAATCTTGTTATGCAGAAAAATTTGCAGTACATTCCAGCATTCTTAAATGCTGTATCAATTTTTGCGTGATGGAACGTAGTGTGAATTTTGATGTGTGTTAGGGTAGGTAAGTTTGTTTAAATTTAAATTTTTTAGAAGAAGAAATAATCTCAGTTCAAGGGCACCTTTAATGCCAGCAAGTGATGCGTCAACAGGAGACCCATTAAGGCTTGCACATCAAGTAGCCGAGATATATGCAGGATTTGCAGCATCTAGGGACATTGAGCATAAGAGAGGAGATGGTCTTTCCAAGCTTTTTGATAATAATTTTAGGGGAGTTATTAAGAAGATGGTTTACACAGCAATTCTCTCTGGAGAGAGTGCTTTTTATATAGTAGTTCCAGATTCAGAAGATCCGAGGGTGCCACTTCGTCATGGATTTTCTTGTCTTTGTTTTAATTTTGGAGAAGTGTGTGATGGAGATGATTCTTCTTTTGAAAATATTCATCCAACCCGTGTTGTTAAAATGAAGTCGTCGTTCTTAAATTTTCAAGCTTTAGAGAAGAGTAGTAGAATTATGGACACTTTACTTCATGAAACTGTAGGTTTTTTGAAAGTAAATAATTTCACTTTCTTAAAATCAGCAACCCTTCCATCAGTAAAAGATATGACTGCTTATGACCTTGCCGAACTTAAGAAAAATATAGAAGGGGTGCTAGACAGTAATCATAAGATGATGATACTTGGTAGGGAAGATGATATTGCAAATATTACACGTTCTGTAAGTCCTATAAGGGATGCTTTTGACATTATTGTGTCTGATATAACACTGCATTCAGGGATTCCAAGAGAAGTACTCTATCCCATCTCTCCATCTGGTGAGGGTAGTGTTGGGAATTATGACATATTTTACCTTAATATTGAGCAGATATGTAGGCTGATGGTAGCACCATTTATAAACACTGTGCTTGAAAAATTTGGACTTAAGTCCAATTGGCAATTTAAAGCGGTTAAACCTATCAGTCAAAAGGAGCAAGCAGAAGTTGATGAGAAGCATGCACGTACTCTTGCCTTATATACAGAGCTTTTAGGGAAAGCTAGAGAAATGGGTGATTTGGATCTTACCTTAAAGATCCAATCTGAGCTTGAGGAGTTCCTCAAAGTTTAAGAGGGATAATTGAATGACTATATGTACATATATAAAGTGTGAGATTTTTAATTTTAAAGGAGGTTTATATGAAGGGTGAACAATTAGTTGATGAAGTATCCTCGTCAAATGGCCCGTCTTCTGATGTTAACAATAATAAAGATTTGGTAACAATTTCTGTTGAAGAATATGAGAAATTAATATCAGATTCTAAAAGATTGCCAGATATGATCTCAAGGGAGGATTTTGAGAGAAGGTTAGCTGAAGCTGAGAGTAATTTTACTAAAGCTCGCAAACAAGCTGAAAAGCAGGCTGAAGTTGATGCTTTTAAAGATTCTAAACTTTTAGCACATTTAGAGAAAGCTTGCGAGCAGTATGAAATTACTCCCCCATTTGCTAATGCAAGTAGTATAAAGGATGCGAAATTGGCATTCTTAGATGCTATGAAGAAGAAATATAGCATCAAATTTAGGGTAGATGAATCTGGTGATCTTGATTCACAAATTGAGAATATAAGTTTACTTGTACAAGAACTTACAGCTTACAAACAAATGGTAAATTCTCGCAATAGATATGTTGGAAAGATCATAAATAATACTAAAGCACAAAGACATAAGGAGAGACTTATACCTAGGGAGGTTTTAAATGTCTAATTTTGATTTTACTAAAGTAGAGAAAAATTTTACCCCAGGACTTGAGCATAAATCTGGACTTCATCAAACTGAGACTGGAATAGTTGATGTTGGCTCAGATCCTGTATGTCCTGGAGATTTAGTAGTATCAAGTAAATCATCTTCTATGGGAGATATTTTAGTAAAAAAAGCAACATCTAGTACAGTTAGTGCTTCTTCAAACAACATTCATGTTATTCGTGGATTTGCTATGAGAAAGACAAATATAGCATCGCATGAGGTGGAGAATTATTTACCAGGTGAACTAGTTCCTATTAGACGAAGTGGTGAAGTGGCAGTAACCCTTGATACATCTTTCTCAGATCCTAAAATTGGTCAGTACGTATTTTTTAAATCAGGGAAACTTTCTAAAGATGGTAAGGGAGGAATTCAGGTTGGGAGAATCAAGGATGTGGGAACTAGTACTACTACTACTTCTTCAGGTAAGGTAGTGCTATTAGATATTCAGATTGGTCATGAATATGATTCTAGTGGTAATAGGAAATTTTCTTCATAAGTTTAGGAGGTTTTTAGAGTATGAGTAGAAGTATTTTTATAGAGTCAAGTGGTACGTATCGTGGAGATGTTGTTCAACTTGCTAGAGAGGGCCTTGAAGAGCTAATGCCTTATAAGATTATAAGCAGGAGTGAGCTTAGACAAGGATATTATGTGGCTCGTAAGGCAGTATTAGAGCATAATGTTACTGCAAGTTTTGGAGATTATAGTAATGAGATTGGAAGGAGTGGTATTTTCTTTCAAGAGATGGCATACAAAATGCATGTATTTGATACAGTGCAGAGAATTTCGCTTAAGGATTTGATGTATGGTTCTGTAAGTGAGGAGGAAGTTAAGGCTAATTTGGAACTTGGTCTTATGAAAGATGCTTATCACTCAATTATTTTTGGAAAACCTGAGATTAAGATGGAAGGTATTGCAACACTTACTGGAAGAAGTAAAATAACAAGTACATCTTCTTCATCATTAAATACTGGAAGTGCGCTGCATCAAAAGGTTGTGGAGGCTAAACGTAAATCTGAGGAGTATAAGGAAAAACTTGATGGGTTTTATCATCTACTCTTACCACATAAATTTTCACATCTTTTGTTAGATCTCTACAGTGAACCACAATACATAACAGTAAAGGATGCGCTTTTAAAAGACCATAATATAATAACTTCAGTGTTTAAAGGACTTACTCATCCAATTCTTTATGAGCCAAATCCAGAAGTAATGTTTGTGCCAATGATTCCTGAAATATTCTTTAGACGATTTGCAGGTGCTGATGGTGATTATATTCATGCGTCAATGGAGTCAGCAGGTGTTATTCATTTTCATCCACAAGAAGTTGTTGAGATTACTATTTCAAGTTGAGAGTAATTTAGGCTAGCTAGTATTTTGCAAGAGATTTACTAATATGAGTGAGAGTAATGATGATAAAGATATTCTGGTTATGTGGATAAGTACAACTTCAATAGAGTCTTTGAGTATGTGTATTAGAGAGGATGGTAATGTAGATATACCATCTTATCTAAAGCCCCAGCTTTTGGAGTGTTTAAGGTATTCAAAATCAATTTTGGGTCTCTATCATATAGAAAGAGAAGCTTACAGAAATTGGTTACTTATATTGCTTGATGTTGTGTACTCGGAAATATTTAATTCTAGGTGTTTTAAGGCTTTGCAACAAAAAGATTGTAAGTTTAGACACTTGCTTGATCAACTTGATTCTCTTTTTTCTAGAGTTGACCATCAGACTTTTTTAAGTATTGGCTAGTATCTTGCAGGGAGGTTAATTTGATTAATATAAGAAAATCGATTTTCCAAAGAGTTAAAAGCTTAATTGGGCTTAAGATAAGAAAAAATTTGAGTGTTCTCGGGTCCGAAATCCCAGGTCGTCTTAGTGATATATCTAGTATTGAATCTGTAAACTCAGAGAAGGGTTTTGATATTAGTATCAAAGTAAACTCTTCCCTATTAGGGAAGTTAGACTTAGGAGAAGTGTACACCCCAGGTTTTCCAAAGCCTAGTTTGGCAAGAATTAGAGCATGGGCTTCTTATAAAGGACTCTCTGATGTTGCAGTTCCTATATGGCTTAAGATAAAAAGTAAGGGTGTTAGTAAGCAGTATACAAACTGGACAAAAAACCTTCAAGATAAGGCAAAGGAGTTGCTTAAATGAAGTTTTTGAAGCAATTTTTAAGCACATTTAAGAAGGATTTGAAGAATTATCTATTTTGCAATAAGTTTGCAACAACACAAATTTACTATAAATCTGAAATTTACACTTGTACGACGCTTAAGCTTCCAGCGATAGTTTTTGCATTAAAAAGCATAGGAGAAGTTGTGCTTAGTTGTAAAGATTATTCTTTTGGGATAGGTTTTGATTTTTTAGTTTATACACATAATAAGGACCATCCAACTCTTGGTCTTGAGGTTGCTACTTTGATAGTTAACTTTTTGGTGTCTAAATATTATCTTAAGTCATTTACTATTGATGACTCGCAAGTTATAGATGATGACTTGCAAGATAGTGATATGGTAACTGTAGTAAGAGTCAATCTTGGTATCAGGATTAATGGGAGTGATTTAGGTTTATTGTGTGTGGGAAAGGAGAGTTAAATGGCCGAACAAAAATTAAAAATGCCCTGTGGTGTTGTTTTAGTATCAGTTAATACCCTTAAGTTCAAGTGGTGCTTTAAGGGTAATGTAATTAAGAATAATACTGCTCCTACTGACGGGGAGCCTAAGGCCCTGGTTGTAAAAGACGTGTCCCTGTCAACTACCAAGCCTAGTAAGTGGAAATCAATCAAAGAATGTATTTTTAGAGTTAAAACTGTAAGTGCAAATTCTAAGCTTGGTACTTTGGATTTAAAAGAAGGTAATTTTTTATACTATCACGACTCAATGTATGAAGATTTGAAAAAATGTTTAGATGATAATGATGAGATTGAAGTATTGCTTTTTAGAACGTATTGTATTGGTAATGCATATTCAATCAGTTCAACTAAAGCTACTGAGACATTAAAGACAGTATGTGGTTCAATATCAGCTATTGGTAAGATACCAGAACAAACAGTTGAGTTCTCAGGGTACTCTATTAAGGAGACTTCTGAGAATAGGGAAGAATTGCTTGAGACTTATATAGAACATTCACACTTTGTAAACCGAAATGTTGTTAAAAAGAATGAGAATGGTAGTAAGTATGATTTTGGAAGACGTATAGTCCCTCGTAATTATGAGTTTTTTGTAGTCTTTATAAATCAAGGTCAAAGTGAAGACCAGCGAACTAAATTTATGATTGGACAAGGGCAAATAGCAACATTTAGTCCAGGGCAGGATTTATCAAATCAAAAAATTGACCAAAAATATCAAGTAACGCTTTCAAAGCCGTTAGTTTCAATGTCTTATGACTATATTGCAGACGCTAAATTTTTTGAAATCTAGAGGAGGTTATAGTTTTATGGTAATTAATGTTAATTTGTCAGGTCGTATTGAGTTGCCTTATATTCCAGATTATATAAGAAGAAAAGGAAATGTGGATAATGCTAATTACAAGGATAGTGAGGAAGCATTTGTAATACTTGAGGGTGTAAATTATGGATTTATTGAAAAAATTAAGGGTTTTCAAATTGAATTACTTCAAAAATTAACTAAACATTCTACCAAAGAAGTTGATACTAGGGTAGCTTTGGACGTGACAAATCGACAGATGGAATTTGTAAAAAAAATTTGGAGAGATAATGTTGTAGGCTTTAGAGGACTATTTGACCAGAGTGGTAATCTTGTAACTAAGGAAATAGTTGAGAAGGATGCTGTACTTTTACAAGATATGTTATCAAATTTAGCAATTGAGATTAACAATGTGTCTGATACCTTAAAAGTGGAGGGTGCTTCAAAAAAGTCGAGCTTGCCTTGTACTATATTGCCAAACGAGACTATTACACCCTAGCATTGAAGTTTGCAGATCGAATAAAAGATGAATTTTTCCAAGAAATGAAAAATGAAATGAGTTGGATTAAACATAATGAGCAACCCTTAATGTACCTTATAAATCAAGCACTGCTTTCAAGAAGTGTTGGTAGCCTTCCACAGGAAGGTGGACTTTATAATCAAAATTATTGGTTTGTACTTGTTTTAAATGAACTTAATCTTTACATTAAAAAACTTGAGAGTGAGAGCATAGGTAAATGACACTTGATGAGATTATAATTCCTCTCTCAATTGCTACTAGTAATAATGATAAATTAGACACTATATCTAGTGCACTTGAGAGAATAGCAAAACAAGAATTTAAAAACCTAAATGACTTGAAATCAAAATTGGAGAGTGCTGCTAAGACTGGGGCTAATGTTGGGACAGTTTATGATGCTTTGATTTCACAAGCTGATAAAATGGGGAAAAATTTTAAAAAGCTTGCTGACTCGATTAAAGGTGTTGGTGATAAAACTAAAAACATCAAGACTTTAAGGAGCACGTTGAAAGGCCTTGGTAAAAGTTTAATTAATGTAAAAGGGTTGGTTCAAGGGGTTGGGGAGGCTTTAGATAGACTTGTAAGTAGTGTGTTGCCAATAACATTAATTATAAAAGCGGTTGAAAAGATAGGTTCAGCTATTTCGGGAATATTTACAGGGTCTCTAGACGCTGTAGCTTCATTTAATGAAGAAGTTGGTGTCTTTTCTAATATGTTAGGTAATGCTGACGTGGGGAGGGCCTTAGCTGATGATATGAGGTCGTTTGGTGAAGAGACGTTGTTTACTTGTGAGGCTATAAATAATGCATCTAAAACCATGCTTTCTTATGGAGCAACTGCTTCTGAAGTTAGTGAGCGAATGCGTATGTTTGGAGAGGCTGCAGGAGGTAGTAGTGAAGGGCTTGAGAAGTTAGCTGAAGTGTACTCCAAAGTGGAGGCTAGTAATAGGATTGCATTAGAAGACCTTGAGTCCCTTCGTGATGTTGGAGTTGATATTACTGATATTTTAGCAGAAGAAGCAGGAGTAGCAGGCGATTCTTTATTTGAAATGGCAAGTGAGGGTAGACTTGGATTTGAAGAATTAAGCGGTGCCTTAAGAAAGGCTACAAGTGAGGGTGGTAAATTTTATAAAAATACTGCTCGTGAAGCAAAAACTTTATCAGATGCCCAGCTTCAAACATCTAAAATGAGTGAAAAACTCTTCCTTGAGCTTGGTCAAGCGCTTGAACCTCTTATGATAGGTTTTGAAAAAATGAAGCAATGGTTAATTGTAGGGTTTTTAGATCCTCTTACAAAAGTAATCTCGGCAACAATTTTTTTATTCAGTAAGTTGGGAGATCTTGTAAATTATTATATTCAAACATGGGTTGCTGGATTTAAATTGTGGTTGAATGCCATGATGATGGTTTTTGATAAGATAAAACAGATTGTATCTTATGTTGGTAATAAAGTTGTCGAGGGATTTAAATTGTGGTTTAGCATTCTTATGATGGGTTTTGATAAAATAAAACAAGGGTTTTTAGTACTTGTAAGGCCTGTAAATAATATTAGCTCATCAGTAAAGGATCTCTTTGGTAAGCTTAAAGAGCTTGTATCCTATGTTGGTGGTAAATTTGTTGAAGGATTTAAAGTTGCATTTGATCCAATTATCAAGCTTTTTGAAAGAGTTTCAAATTTGGCAAGTGATATTTGGGATAAGATGTTAAAATTTTTAGGTCTAAGCAAAGATGATTCTTTAAAATCTCCTCTTGAGGATAAAAAGTCTGGAGAGGAGAGACTTAAGAACCAAGATAAAATTGATAAAGATAATTTCAATAAACAAATGATTGCCGATTATTCGGATTTGCAAAAACAGATTTTCAAAATGCAAAGGGAAGTAGCACTAAAACCTTTAGAGGAGCAAGAAAGGGCTACCCATTGCTTAGAGTCTATAATTAATGCTAAAAATAAGGCATTTATTGCTAAGTATGGAGCAAGTTTTGATAGGTTAACAGATGAGAATCAAAAAACACTTGCCAATGTTGAGAGGGATGTTAATAATTTTGCGAAGGCTAATTTTGGGTTTGTAAATGAACACAAGGATTTGCAAAATGAAATAGCAAGGCTTAATAGAGAGGTTTTGATGCTTCCATATGAAGCTCAAGAGAAAGCAATGAGAGACCTTGCTAGTACTATTAATTACAAGCAAAAAGCATTTGTTGATAAATATTTAACTAGTTTCGAGTCTCTTAATGAATCAAATAAAAATTTGCTAACGACACTTCAGAGAGGGGTTAATGAATTTGGTAAGACTGCTACTGACAGGTCATTTGTAGAGTCACATAAAGCTTTGCAACATAAGGTGACTTCAATGCAGTTTGAAGTAATGATGCGTCCTTTAGCTGAGAGAGAAAAGGCTAGTGCTGAGATGCAAACTGAGATTAATAAACTTTACCATGATTTTGCAGAATCACATAAGGGAGAATTTGAGAGACTTAATGAATCAAATAGGAATACTTTGCTTCAAATTGTAAGTAAAACAGAAGCGGTGGCTGAGAGTTTAGGTAATAATTTTAGTTTACTTTTTGATAGTGTTATAGGAGTTGTAAATAAAATTGTTACTGAAGATTTAGGAAAAGGCGTTGTAGCAGGTAGGGGTGCAGATACCCTTACTCAGTCATTATTTGATGTATCAAAAGACATGCTAGCAAGTATGGGCCCTTGGGGAGCAATGGCTTCAGCTGCTTTAAGTTTTACTGTAGGTATTTTTAAAGGGTTGGAAGAGCAGAGAATTAAAGAGATTGAAGAGCGTCGTGACAAAGATTTAGAGGAACTAGCTAAACAGAGTGAGGTTGGACTTGCTCGTATTGAGGAAGGGTTTGATCGTGAGATTTCAATGCGAAAGGAGAAGTTAGGAGAGCTTGATGACCAATATAGTAAAGAGTTTGAGTTCTTAAGGCAAGCACAAAGTAAGGGACAAATATCTGGTGAAGAGTTTCAAAAACGGATTGCACAAGTAGAGAGTGAGTATCAAACTAAAAGACAACAAGAGAGTGGAGCAATAACTGGTGCTGAAGAATCTAAAAAAATTGAAATGGAGCGTCATCGTAAACTTGAAAGTTTAGAAGGGGAGCGAATTAAGGCTCAGGCAGAAATTGATAAGGTAAATTCGTATAATTGGTATTGGAATCGCGATAGTGATTTAAAGCGTGCTGAAGAATTATTAGATGAAATTTTGAAGAGAATAGCTAAGGTGAGATCTGCAGGTTCTGTTCAAGAGATAAAGTTTGCACGCAAGGGAGCTCATTTTATGACAACAAAGCCTACATATATTCCTGGTGCAGGACTTATGACTAGTGAGATGGGACAAAGCGAGCTTATAAGAGTAACACCAGCCCCAATTGATGAAAATTTGCGTAATCTTGAGGCGAGAATTATTGCAGAAGAAATTAATAAAATACAAAAGAGCGAGGGCAATGGGAAGGGACAAGTAATTATTAATAATTACAATTTCAATGGTGATGTTTTAGATGCTGATAAGCTTGTTCGTATGCTTAAAGCACGTGAGCATTCAATGAGTTTTAGGATGGCAGAATAGAATAATAGAAAAATATTTTAAAACAATCGGGAAAATCAGTTGACTTTTTTGGAATTATGTATATAATATTATTTGTAACACATCAAGATAATTTATTATCCTTAATGTGTTACACCCTGAATAAGGTCAGTAACTTTTGTTACTGACCTTATTCTTTTATGAGGAATTTCTTCTTCTTAATTAAATATATTTATATGTTATAATTAATTAAAATATAAAGAATTAATAGAGGTTGTATATGGGTGTTGAAGTAAAAGAACGAGTAAATGATGAAGATATAGCTAAGAGTGCAGTTCGACCTGAGAGAGTTAAGAAGGATTATCATAGTGTGACATTTGATGGTCAGATTATTAGTTATTATGTTCTTGAAGAAAAGTTTGATATTTTTCAAGATAGAATGTTGGATAATTTTCATTATTTAGATGACAAGATCAATATATTTAGGAATGATTTAAATGAAAAGATAGAAGGTGTAGAGACTAGACTAAATGAAAAGATAGAAACTGTTAGTAATGATTTAAATAAAAAGATAGAAGGTGTAGAGACTAGACTAAATGAAAAGATAGATAAACTTGATGCTAGGGTAGATAAACTTGATGAAAAGATAGAGGTTGTTAAAACTGATTTAGTACAAATCAATTCTCGATTGACTTTAATTGAGAGCAAGTTAGGATTTAAGGGTCAGTTAGTTTCATCTTTGACAGTTGTTGCTGCACTTGCTGCGTCATATTTTGTAGCACAGTTATTTGTGTCTTTAGGAAAATATTTAGGAATTTCTTAGTAGAGACAGTAATTTGTATTTCATTACAGTTTGAGTATTTCATTACAGTTTAAGTGTTTCATTACAGTTTGAGTATTTCATTACAGTTTAAGTGTTTCATTACAGTTTAAGTGTTTCATTACAGTTTAAGTGTTTCATTACAGTTTAAGTGTTTCATTACAGTTTGAGTATTTCATTACAGTTTAAGTGTTTCATTACAGTTTAAGTGTTTCATTACAGTTTAAGTGTTTCATTACAGTTTGAGTGTTTCATTACAGTTTGAGTATTTCATTACAGTTTAAGTGTTTCATTACAGTTTGAGTGTTTCATTACAGTTTGAGTGTTTCATTACAGTTTGAGTATTTCATTACAGTTTGAGTATTTCATTACAGTTTAAGTGTTTCATTACAGTTTAAGTGTTTCATTACAGTTTAAGTGTTTCATTACAGTTTGAGTATTTCATTACAGTTTAAGTGTTTCATTACAGTTTGAGTGTTTCATTACAGTTTGAGTGTTTCATTACAGTTTAAGTGTTTCATTACAGTTTGAGTGTTTCATTACAGTTTGAGTGTTTCATTACAGTTTGAGTGTTTCATTACAGTTTGAGTGTTTCATTACAGTTTGAGTATTTCATTACAGTTTAAGTGTTTCATTACAGTTTGAGTGTTTCATTACAGTTTGAGTATTTCATTACAGTTTGAGTATTTCATTACAGTTTAAGTGTTTCATTACAGTTTAAGTGTTTCATTACAGTTTAAGTGTTTCATTACAGTTTGAGTATTTCATTACAGTTTAAGTGTTTCATTACAGTTTAAGTGTTTCATTACAGTTTAAGTGTTTCATTACAGTTTGAGTGTTTCATTACAGTTTGAGTATTTCATTACAGTTTAAGTGTTTCATTACAGTTTGAGTGTTTCATTACAGTTTGAGTGTTTCATTACAGTTTGAGTATTTCATTACAGTTTGAGTATTTCATTACAGTTTAAGTGTTTCATTACAGTTTAAGTGTTTCATTACAGTTTAAGTGTTTCATTACAGTTTAAGTGTTTCATTACAGTTTGAGTGTTTCATTACAGTTTGAGTATTTCATTACAGTTTAAGTGTTTCATTACAGTTTGAGTGTTTCATTACAGTTTGAGTATTTCATTACAGTTTGAGTATTTCATTACAGTTTAAGTGTTTCATTACAAGTAGTTAAGGGTATATAAAATTGGTTAATTGTGTGGTAATATAATTAGGGTATAGGTGCTTTTATGATAGGTAGAGACAATAAAAAAAATATTAATATTGAGTTTAGTATTCTAGATTCTTGGAAACTTAATGTTGAATTTTTTATTCGTAACATTTGGTTGATAATGTTTGCTCTGTTCTTATTTTTCTTCAATGTGTTACATTCTCATAGAGGGATTTCAAGTTATAATGTTAGTAGTAATTCTAGTCTATATTTTACACTACCATTTACAATAGTCATTATAATGGTACCATCTTCAATATTATTATATTTTCTGTATTTACTAAGGAAGCGTGTGTTTGAAGGTATGTTTAAGGCTTCAGTGTTTGCTTGCTTAGAGAGAGTAGCAATATTTGTATTATTAGTAATAGGACTTGTAACACAATCTGTAAGTTCATGGATGAGTTTTGAGAGTTTCTTTAGCTTGATGTTTGAAGATATTATTAGGGATACTGTTGTAAGTATTAAAAAAGGTCAGAGAGAAAAAGAAGAAGGTTTGCGTAAACTACTATCTGATAAAGAGCGAATAATTGAAGGTGAAATAGCTAGTATTGATGTTAAGATAAGGAATAATAATGGTCGTATAGAATTTGCCAAGAATAAACATTTGAGCTTAGACTATACATATAGAACTATGAAGCAAGATTACATGAGAGAAATTGAGAATGCAGTCAAAGAGAACAAGGCTTTGTTTAATCAAAGGGATGAGCATTTACAATCTTTAAGAGATTTGCGTTTTAAACTTGGTAATTTGATTGAAACAACAGCTGTAAATAATAATCGCATTAAAGCGGCTAATGTTTTAAATGGGACATCTGTTGTTATTGCTAGAGATGATTATCTTAATATAATTTTTGTTTATTCATTACTATTATTGTCTGTGTGTCTAGATATATTTTTAGCGATGGTATTTTGTATAATACAGAATGCTTATCATAGGTTTTATGAACAAAAGTTATTACACTCTGTTCCATTACCTACAAGAAGTAAGGTTGAAAAGATACAAGGTAGTCGCATTCCTAGTGTAGGAAAGAATAAAAAACCGTCTAAAAGTGTTGATGAATCACTTGAATTTATTGCGTCTAATTTAGAATATGATAATCGTACCATAAAGTCTTTGAGGGTTATTAAGAAAGATACGAATTTATCTTATTATAGAATAAGGAATTATTTATCAGACTTAATGAATAGAGGTCTGGTTATAAGAGAGAAACAAAGATTAGTTCTTAATGTTGATGATATGCTGAATAATAATAGTTAAAATTTGTTATAAATTACAAAAAAGGGGAAATTTAATGGTAAGAATAAATATGATGTTTTTGATTGTGTTGATAATAAGTTGTGAGCACAATACAAAAATAAGAGAAGAAGAAAGTTTAGTTTCAAAATTGTTTGGAGCTAGATCGAATAAAATGGTAATTGAGAGCAAAAGACCAATCCCTCCTTCTCCTCCTGTGATCCCTCTTCCTCCCCCTGTGATCCCTCTTCCTCCCCCTGTGATCCCTCCTCCTCCCCCTGTGATCCCTCCTTCTCCCCCTGTGATCCCTCCTTCTCCTCCTGTTATCCCTCCTTCTCCTCCTGTTATCCCTCCTTCTCCTCCTGTGATCCCTCCTTCTCCTCCTGTTATCCCTCCTTCTCCTCCTGTTATCCCTCCTTCTCCTCCTGTGATCCCTCCTTCAAGTGAACAAAAAGACATAATTGCTAAAATAGATTTTAATGGATGTTTAGATTTTCTAGTAGAAAAAAAAGCAACAACAAAAAAGGGAGCTTTAAAACAATTTTATGACGAAATAATAGATCTTTATAGCTCAAAAAAGCTTATTAAGGGTCATGAACCTATTAATATGGAAGGAGAAGGTTCCCCGTTCTTGGTCTTTAATGAGATATTTGATGCAAAAAGATGGTACTATCGTTTCAATGAAGAAATTATTTATGCATCTATGGGTTATGATCCTGATCTTATTTATGCTTTAGCATTTGCAATACATACAATGTGTCCCTTTCTTAGAGTTTCTAAGTCTGCTTATAATAGTGTAGATGCATCAGAGAAGAGAGATCGCTATAGGCCTGCTATTGAAGGTTTATTGTATATGTTAGGCAGAATGTCATTTCCTACTTTAGATATCTTATTTAAAGGGTTTAGAATCCCGAACGATCCCTTTAAATATCGCTTTATTTTTGACAAGTATTCTACTATGGAAGAAGTTTTAAATCTTAGGCAGAAAATAAGTGAATATAATTCCATGTTAGATTGTGCATCGTACAAGATTCTTGTTCTGAGAAATGGTGTTGATTTGTCAAAAGAAAATATGACAGCAGAAAATTTTTATAATATATTTAATGCACTGATCAATAGTAAAAATAGTAATGATGCAGTTACAGAGGTTGAAAAAAGAGGAGAAGAGATTCGTGATTTGTTGAAAAAGGTATTAGATAGAGGAAAAAAACTAGAAGAAAAACTAGAAGAGGAAGAAGGAGATGAAGGAGAAGAATAAATAGAAAGAAGGGAGAATGGGAGAGTAGGAGTAAGCAATAAAGGATTTAATGAATAGAGTTTTTGTTATAAATATCTTATAACAGAATGAGTATCATGGTAAGAGAATTATTGACTTTTTATATGTTATAATAGGATATGATGAAAATGTTGAGCGTTTTTTTGAAGGTAAGGTGTTTATGAAACAAGTATTAATTTTAATGTTATTTTTTGTTTGTATTGTTGTTAGTTTTTCCCAAAGTTATGATGAGATGGCTTCTGATACTGTAGTTGTTAGAGGTAATATGGATAACAAGTTGTTACTTTATGAAATTCATAAACAAAATACTTTAGTGCCTTTTTTATTGAATTTTTTTGTGGGTTTTGGTACAGGTTCATTCGTGCAAGGAGATATTACTGGTGGATTACTGATTTTAGGATTTGATATGTTGGGTTTCGGTTTGATTAGTGGTGGTATATATTCTCTTTCTCAACATCAAGGTATTAATACACCAACGGTTGCATTATCTTTGATGTCTTTAGGTGGAATTACTTTGTTTGTAACACGGATTGTTGAAATAATAATTCCTTTTACATATGCGTCTAGTTATAATAGGAACCTTCGAGAAAAATTGGGTATATCCTTGGGAGGATTTCAGCCTCAATTTGAGATAAATTTCAAAGAAAATGCTGGTTTGGCGTTTGAACTTGCTTTTACTAAGAAGTATTGATTATAAAATTTGAAATAAACTTAATAAGTATAGTTTGAAATATGTTTACTTTCTGTTACCTTATTACAAGGTAACAGATCTTTAAATTCACAATTAAATATTGTTAATTTGTAATATAATCTACGAGCATTTGGGTTTGATATTGGACTTGTCAAGTTTGTAATTGGCAAGATAGGAATTTGATATAGTAGTTATTAAGGATTTTAAATTTTTGTTGAAATTATGCTTTTTTACTTTTATAAAATTGCAATATAATGCTATATATATATCCTTATATTGTCAATTAAAGGAAAGGTATATTATGGGACGCAAGGTAAGTTTATTATTAATAGTGGTTTTAGTTTTATTTATTACAAGTTGTAATCATGGTGAAGGTTTAAGAAGTATTATCAGTAAGATTAGTAATGACGGTATTGTTGAGGATAATATTAGTGGCGTTCCTTTCAATAGAGATGTTAAGGTTTTGGAGCAGGATTTTGAACTTGATGAAATTAAGGAAGAAAATGTTAATGTAGGTCAAGGGGATATAATTTTTGAAGTTCAAAATAGGAAAAAAGATGAAATTGATTTTAATGAGTTGCCTTCTTTGGAAAATTTTGATAATGAATTTAAAAATTTGCAATGGTGGTGTGGATATAATGAAAAGACTCTGGCAAATCTTTATAAAATGTCCTTTGCGGCTAGAAATATGGTTAGTAAATTTTATGATATTTGGGCTAAATCTAATGAAGAGTATGATAGAGTTGATAAGACTTTGGATCAAGCTATTTCTGATCTTGATCAAATTAAGAATTCTGTTACTGTCGAAGATAATAAGGGTAAGAATGATAGAATTTTTGAGGCTAAAAAAAAATTGGATATTGCTATTGATCTTTGGAAAGAAGCCAGAGAAGTTAAACAAAAAGCTGAGAAAGATTGTAGGATAGCTGATTATTATTCCAGAAAGATTGAGACAACTATTGAGGTTTTGCTTGGCTCCTTGAAACTTATGGAGGGAGGAGAATTTGAAGAAAAAGAAGAGATTCAAATTATGGAATGAGTAAGTTCTAAATTCTAAAGTTAATTATTTTCTGATGTATTCTTATACTAATAAAAACTAAATTA
>NZ_CP073168.1 GCF_023035815.1 Borrelia parkeri | reverse complement strand
TAGTTAAATTGTTTTTAGTATAATACTTCTAAATTAAACAAATTACAAAACACAACAATAGAGTTTAATATTATTTAAACCCTATTTAACTTAAATATCATACTCTAAAAAAGTAATAAAATTATTAATTACATATTGCTTTACCATCAACATGATATGTATTACTTTTTATCAAAACCTAATGCTTCATGTGCTGCCTTTAAATCAGCAAAATCTTTTTTTGCTTGTTCCATGGAAGTCCTTAAACTATCTAAGTTTGTTTCTACTTGCTTAAATACACTTCCTGCACTACTTAAACTAATTTTTGCCTTCGAAATACTATCTACAATAAAACCTACATAATAATAACCATTTGACCTTATCTGTGCTAAATGCCTTAAAGCAGACTCAGTAGAACTCTTTGCATGCTCAGCATAACTTTTTGCATTTTGTAATGCATTAAATTGCTCCTTATATCGCACCATTGCAATATTTCTACTACCCCTAACTTTCTCAATTGCTTGATATAAATTTATCTTCACATTTTGATCAATACCATTTCCATTAGAACCTCTTGCCCTATCAAGATCAGAATTAGCTTTAATAATATTAGCTTGCATACTCTCAATCTCTGACAATGATGAACTTACCTCACTATGCATTGCCTCAATAGTTACTAATTTACGACTAACCTTGCTATTAATTTCATTAACCTCATCATCGTAACTAACAAGATAAGATTCTTCCTCTTCAGTTAACCTATTAGATTGAGATATAGACTGTTTTTGCCCTACTCTATCTTCAGGTCTTTTCTCTTTAAGCTCCTGATCAATACCTTTTTTTTGTAAGTTTTTTTGATTTATTTTTATACCCTCTTCAATCCTTGCAACAACATCTACTTGCTCTTCTTTAATTTCTTGATTTTCTTCTTTAGACTTTAAATCTTCTACCTTTTTGTTTTCTTCTAAAAATTTTTCTCTTGATTTATCTAACAATTTATTAAGGGCCTTTATATCACATGATAAAAAACATAACAATGCTAGCACGCATACTGATAAAACACTTCTCTTCATATCTCCCTCCTGGGATATCAAATTATATATTATAAATTAATAATGATTATTATATTAAATAATAATCATTATTAATTTATAATATATATCACTTTATCTAAAATACAAATTATTTTAATTAAAATTCTCTATTTTTTTTATTACCTCTTTAAAAAGACGTAGTACTACTACTATGTTTTACACTACTATTATTATTTATTTAAAACTATTACCTTTATCTTAATATTGTTAAGTTGTGGTTTCAATGCAAACAACTACAATCTTAAATAATTCCTAAAATGATCAAAAATAGATTAATATCAATTAGTATAATTTTATATACATGAAAACATATCACCTGTATGACCTTTTAAATCACAAGAAAATCTTTACTTTAAATGACCTTTTTTATATCCATGATTCCTTATTTTTATGCACTAGCTGTTATTTCTGCTATCTTAACAGCTTCTCTATACGGATTTATCTTCTTGAATAACTATAGTTTGTCAATAAATATGCTCCTTAACATAAAACTTAAAACTACTTGTTTATATAGACTTGTATGTTCATTATTCATTAAGAATCTATAAGCTCATCATATAATCAACAAACTTGATAAAGCCTTTATCTAAAACCTTATATTCCTTATTTAATAAATCATCTCTTTCAATATCAGTATTCAAAATCAATTACCCCTCAAAGCTTTAAAAGAATTTACTAGTTATTCAATTTAAATCATTATATAGTTTTTAGAAACTTATTTAAATAAAATTAAAGAGAGTTCCTTATAAAAGAACTCTTCTTGAAAATACTAATATTATAAAATATTTAAATCTTTCAGTCTTTATCTTGAAAGATTCTATAGAACAGTTTTTGCCTCACTAATAAGTTCTTCTATTTCTTTTATCTTTGCCATTGCTTCAATTAACTTCACAGAAGAAGATTCTAATTGTTTTAACGCATTCTCTGCTTCTCTTAGTGCCTGTCTAGCTAAAAAATCACTGTCTACTTTTCTTGACCAGTAACTCCTACGTTTATTTCTCAATCTTTCAATCATAGATTCTCTTAAAGTTTTTTCAGCTTTTTCAAAAAAATATTTTGCGGATTCTAGCTCATTAAATCCACTATCGACTTCATTCATAAGCCTCTCGAGATTCGATCTTTCATCATTGAACTTATTTTGCAATTGAGTTAACTTTCTTATCTTTTCTATATTTTCCTTACGCTTTTTGGTTAGTGATATTCTTTCACTCTGAAATTTTCCCATTATATCATAAAAATCAGCTCTTCCTAGCTCATATCTATCTTTAAACTCAAGTGCATTCTTAATTATTAATTGCTGGAATCCAGAATCTCCAAGAGCACTTTTTATATTTTCAATTTCTTCTTGTGCTTTGATCTCTTCATCAGTACTTGGGGTTAAGTCCTCTTCTTTTATCTCTATTTCTTCTTGAGAATAGTATGGATAGAACATTGGCATTCCCTTTTCCACATTATCTGCATTGACAGAAATTACTGGGGCTACAGGCACTACCTGCATGTCTTGTTTTATTTCTACACCCTCTTCAAAAGCATCTATAACAACTTCTTTTTGTTCCTGATTTTCTTGTTTATGGTTTAAATCTTTATTATCTTTGCTTTCATCTAAAACTTTTTCCCTTACTTCATTTAATAAATCATTAAGGGCATTGATATCACATGATAACAAACATAATAATGCTAGTATACATACTGATAAAATACTTCTCTTCATATCTCCCTCCTGGGATATTAGATTATTTAATTATTAAATCTCGATATTGAAATACAATAATTACTGGTAAGTGTACACCCTTTTATTTTAAATAACAAAAATAAATTTCATAAAACCCCGGTTATTTGATTCTGTAATAATTAAAGGCAATTCAAAATTATTTTAATAAAATAAAATTAATTACTTACACCTATTAATATGGAACTGGTTAAAAGTTACTGTCTTATCTTTAGTACAAATATCTATATAAATAAAATCCAAAAAGGAAAACGAATCTCATAAAGAGATAAAAGTTTTCCTCAAATGACTTTATTTAGTAGATTATTTAAATAGATAATTTATTTAGTAACAGCGGATTGAGTAGTAGTAGCTTCAGTTGATTCAGTAGTACTTTCAGAATATTGTATTCCCTTAACAGCTTCTCTTATCTTATCTAGATTGCTTTCTACTGTTTCCCTAATTATAAAATTAAGTACTCCTAATACTTTATTTACAGCAGTTACAGCAGCTGCCTTAACTGCTCCAGCTTCATTAGCAGCATTACTAAACTTACCACCTTTAGTTATGGCTTTAAGAGCAACAGCAGCAGCTAGGTCTGCATTACTCTTTGCACCAGCATTATCAACCCCAGTTCCAGCAGCTAATGCCCCAGCTTCATTAGTATTGTCACCAGAAACATTACCTGTTTTGACTTTAGTATTTTTGATTTTATTAATCATAGCCCATGGATCAGCTTTAGATATTTCAGCTGCTAAAGCAGGACCAGAATTAGCATCAGGAGCCGCACCAGCATTTTTACCAACAAGTGCAGCAGGTGCAGTAGCACCACCCCCAGCTACCTGACCACCAGCATCTCCCACATTAATCTTTACGCCAGACTTATCTGCTACATCAATAATTGCATTTACATTTTCAATTATTGTATTAACACTAGCCTCTTGAGCAGGTGCAGTAGCACCACCAGCAGCCGCTGCAGCATCAGTACCATTAGCAATAACAGTATCTCCAGTAGCACCAGCAAGTTTAATTAGAGCAGCAATTAGTTGTTCAAAGACATCATTTGCACTGTTAATTGCACCCTTAACAGCTTCAATTGTGCTACCATTAGCATTTTTTACTTCAGATATTTTACTTGATAGCTCATTTAACTTATTCTTAGTAGTTGTAAGTCCCTCTCCTATAGTCTTAAAGTGTTCACCAACTTTACTTCTCTTGTCACCAGATTTAACAGCTGTAAGTCCAAAAGCATCACCAATAGCATTACCAAAAAAGCCAAAAATCTCTTGAAATCCATGACCTATTTTGATAAGTGAATCAAAGAAAGAAATTTTAGATTAAGAAGCCAGTTTCTCAGCTTAAAAATAAAAGGAAAACAAATCTCATGAAGAGAAATAGTTTTCCTCAAATGACTTTATTTAGTTATGTTTTATTAATAATTATTTACTGTTTTTGTCCACTAGCTGTTGTTTCTGCAGGTGTAGTAGCTTCTGCAGACTTATCTTCTTTTTTAACGGCTGCTAGTGCTTCACTTATTGACTTTAATCCACTATCAACAGTATTTCTTATTGCAATAGTTAATGTATTTAATGCTTTAGTAACAGCACTTACTGCTACTCCTTTAACTTCAGGAGCATACTCAGCATCAGACTTACCAGCAAATTTACCATCCTTGGCCATTGCTCGTAGCGCAATAGCTCCTGCAATAGTAGCATCTTTAGCATTAGCCTTAGCAGCATTAGCAGCTGCACTAGCACCATTTTTAACTATTGCTTTTAAAATGTCAGCACCAGTTACAGCACCAACTGCCTTTGCTGCATCAGCTGCGGCCTTCTTTGCATTAGCACCAGCATTATCATTAGCAAATAATTTACCTGCTTCACCATCACCATTATCTGTTCTTACAGTAAGACCATCTGCCTTTTTTTCAGTACCAGCCTCAGGATTTCCTTTACCCTGAAGTACTATATCTACAATACTTTTAATTCCCTTTACTAAGTTTGCAACATCCCCACCAGCAGTACCTGCAGCATCACCAGTAGCAACATTAGCAATTGGGTTATTATCAGAACCAATAGCCTCTCCAGCGGTCTTAGCCCCTTCTGCGATCTTGTCTAATGTTCCTGTGATAAAAGTATCAACGACTGATTTAAGTTTCAAGTAATTCCCGTTCTTAGCAACTTCATCTTGTAATTTCTTTTTAACAGATGTCATAGTCTCTGCAATTTTAGTGAAATAAGCTCCAATATCTTCCTTTTTAGTGTCAGCCTTAATACCAAAAGCGCCAGAAACCATATCAGAAAGGGAAGTAAAAACATCTAAGAAACCCTTACCTAAATTAGCAATAGAAGTTAAGAATATAGTTTTAGGATCTTCCACCTTAGCACTACCACTCCCACAACTAAGAAGTAAAAATAAAGTCATCAATAACGCACAAAAAGTAATTCTTTTCATTATCACGTGCCTCCTTATTACCTCAGGGGGGTAAGATGGTTAACAACCTTTGAATAAAATAAAAACAGTAAATAAAGAACATAGATACTTTAACATTTCAGAAATTAAACACAACATAACAACTAATCTATTAATTGTCTCTAACAAAATTTAAATAATTTTTGTAAAAAAATTAAATAAGGGACTAATTAAATAAATTTACTTTACTAATAATGACATTAATGCTAAGAATATTCCTATATTAAGGGTAATAAGTGTACCAAACATCCAATTATGTAGTCTTGATGTACTTTTAAATTCTGATGTGGCTTTATCAAGTTTATTATCAAGCTCCATTTTGTTAACATCAATCTTATTATCAAGTTCATTAAATTTAGTATCGAATTTATTATCCAAGTCTTTAATATCGGATTTTAATTCACTTTTAACATTATCAATCTTAGTGTTAAGATTATTCTCAACAGTGTCTATCTTATTATCCAGATCCTTAATGTCTGATTTTAGTTCACTTCTAACATTGTCAATCTTGTTATCAAGTTCATTGAATTTGGTATCAATTTTAGTGTTAAGATTATTCTCAACAGAATCGATTTTGGTATCAAGGTCTTTAATGTCAGATTTTAATTCACTTCTGACTGTATCTATTTTGGTATCCAAGTCTCTAATATCAGATTTTAACTCATTTCTAACGTTGTCAATTTTATTATCAAGGTCTCTAATATCAGCTTGTAAGGTTGCTTCTACCTTTTCAAGTTTAAGGTTAAAAGTAGTCTCTAAATACTCAATATCCTTGTAAGTCAGTTCATTACGATAATATCTATAAGATAAATCAATAGCGATATCTCTATTTATACCAGCTTTAGTAAGTTCAGCTATAACCATTTGTTGAGTAATAACAGGTTGAGCAAGTCCCATAAAAACACTCCTTATGTAATTATTATATAATATCTTAAGTGTTATAGGAACCTTATGTTAGTAAAATGTGCTTTAAGATTACGAGTACCCAAAGTCAATAACATATATGATGCTTACATGCTATCTAATGAATCATCACCCTTACCATCTCCTTTGTACTTATAAATATAAGATATAGCTGACTTACTTGAATAATCCATAATACTAAGTTTAGATGTAGCAAATGGTTCTATTAACGTAGCAATTCTAGTAAATTTATTACTTATAGGTTTAATTGGTACAATCCTAAACTTATGACTCATACCTGCTCTAAGTTTAAGAAATGCTTTAGTCATATTCCCATGACCAAAAACGTCATCCCTATCTTCAATATATAGTGTTAGGTCTATTTTCTTTAGTGTATCAAAAAGCTCAAATGCAGTCTTACCATCAATCTGTTGTTAAAGGATTGCTATCAATACTATTTAAACCTGAGTATTATTACAGATAGTAAAAAAGGAAAACGGTTCTCATGAAGAGAGAAAAGTTTTCCTAAAATGACTTTATTTAGTTATGTTTATTAATAATTATTTATTATTGAACACTAGATGTTGCTGTTTCTGCAGGTGTAGTAGCTTCTGCGGCTTTATCTTCTTGTGTAACTGTAGCAAGAACATCATTTATTGACTTTAAACCACTATCAACAGTATTTCTTATTGCAATAGTTAATGCATTTAATGCTTTAGTTACTGCACTTACTACTGCATCCTCTACTGCTTTCTTTGCATCAGCATTAGCAGCATCCTTTTCATTAGCAAATTTACCACCCTTTGCCATTGCACGCAGTGCAATACCTCCTGCAATAGTTGCATCTTTAGCAGTAGCAACATTAGCAACTTGCGCTTCTGCGGTATTTTTAGCCAATTTAGCAGCATCTCCACCATCTTTAACAATAGCTTGCAAGATATCAGCACCAGTTACGGCTCCAACTGCTTTTGCTGCATCAGCTGCTGCTTTCTTTGCATTATCAGCAGAATCAATAGCACCATTATTACCAGTATTACCAAATAACTTTCCTGCATCTCCAGCATTAGCACCACGATCACCAAGAGCATCGGCTTTTTTATCAGTACCAGCATCAGCACTTCCTTTGCCTTTAAGTACTACATCTACAATTTTTCCAATCCCTTCACTAAGAGATTTAACTGCATCAGAACCAGCAGCAACACCTGCACCAGCAGCATCTGCACCACCAACAGCAACATTAGCAATTGGGTCATTACCCTCTGCCCCTTTAGCAGCTGTCTTAGCCCCTGCAGCAATCTTGTCTAATGTGTTAGTAATAAATGTATCAACAACTGATTTAAGTTTTGAGTAATTCCCATTCTTAACAACTTCATCTTGTAATTTCTTTTTAACTGTATTCATAGTAGTTTCAATATCACTAAAGTATTTCCCTATATCAGATTTTTTAGTGTCAGCCTTAATGCCAAAGGCACCAGAAACCATATCAGAAAGGGAAGTAAAAACATCTAAGAACCCTTTACCTAAATTAGCAATAGAGTTTAAGAATGTGGTTTTAGGATCCTCAGACTTAGTACTGCCACTACCACAACTAAGAAGTAAAAATAAAGTCATTAATAACGCACAAAAAGTAATTCTTTTCATTATTACGTATCTATTACGTATCTCATTTTTTCTCAAGGGGATAAGATAGGGACAAGATATAAATAAAAGGAAAACAATTCTCATGAAAAGAAGAGTTTCCCTAAAATGACTTTATTTAGTAGATTATTTAATTAGATAATTTATTTAGCAGCAGCCGGTTGAGTAGTCGTACTAGCTTCAGTTGATTCAGTAGTAGTTTCAGAGTACTGTATTCCCTTAACAGCTTCTCTTATCTTATCTAGATTGATTGATACTGTTTTCCTAATTATCACATCGATGACTCCTAATACCTTATTTACAGCAATTACAGCAGCAGCTTTAACTGCTCCAGCATCTGCATTATCAGCACTAAATTTACCACCCTTAGTCATAGCCTTAAGAGCAACAGCAGCTGCTAGGGCAGCATTGGTTTTTGCAGTTCCATTATCATTTTGAGTACTACCACCAAGAGAAAGTGCACCAGCTTCTGCACCAGCAGCATCAACAGCATTGCCATCAGTATTAGCATTTTTAATTTTATCAATCATAGCCCATGAATCTGCTTTTGATACCTCTTCAGCAAGTTTAGGACCAGTATTAGCATCAGCAGCAGCATTGTGAACCACTACTTTAAGTCCATTAGCATTTTCTACTTTAGCACCCTCAGTTCCTTTTTCAATTTGTACACCAGACTCAGTAGCAGTCTCAATTATAGCTTTAACTTCTTTAATAATAGTTTCAACGCTATCTTTATCGGCAGCTACTGCAGCACCAGCTGCATTATCACCAATATCAGTAGCACTATCATTAGTTACCCCAGCAAGTTTAGTTAGAGCGGCAACTAGTTTTTCAAAAACTCCATTTGCACCTTTAATTGCACTCTTAACAGCTTCAATTGTGCTGCTATTAGCATTTTTTGCTTCAGATATTTCACCTGATAGCTCATTTAACTTATCCTTAGTAGTTGTAAGTCCATCACCTATAGTCTCAAAGTGTTCACCAACTTTACTTCTCTTATAACCCGATTTAACTGCTGTAAGTCCAAAAGTATCCCCAATAGCATTACCAAAAAAGCCAAAAATCTCTTGAAATCCTTGACCTATTTTGATAAGTGAATCAAAGAAAGAAATTTTAGATTCAGCAGCCAGTTTCTCAGCTTGAAGTTGACCACTTCCACAGCTAAGAAGTAAAAATAAGTAATCTAAGTTATTATTAAGTGATAAAACAAGATAAAATCAAAGCATAAATATAAGTCTAAAAGATAAAAGTAATCAAAGTAATCTAAGAAGTATAATAAAGAAGTAAAGCAAAAAAAGATAGAATAAAGAAACAAAAAAAGCTAAGAGAAGAATACTCTTAGCTTATTATTTATAGACTTTATTTTATCAAATAATTACGATTGATTAAAAAGTAATCTTATAATAATAAATTAACTTGTTTATGCCTTAGTTGTTAGAAGGTTTAGCAGGGGTTGTAAGCTCCTTAATTGCAGCTGTTACTGCAGCTTCAGCATCCTTTAACAATGCATTAATTGATGTATTCAAAGCAATAAGCTCTTCCGCACCTTTATCCTTGGCTCCAGTATCTGCTATATCTATAGCTGTCTTAGCAGCAGCATCCTTAACATCATCTTTAGCAAGATCAGCTGTCTTTGATTTAGCCTTGGTTAAGAAGGCTGTACTTGCATTCTTAACAGCAGTAATTTTGCCCTTCACTTCATCAGAAATTCCAACTTTTTTTTCTAATGATGCTAATTTAGTATCTACAGCTGATATTATACTATATGCTCCTGAAATTAATTTTGCATTCTTATCAGCATCAGTTTCAAGACCAGCAGCACCAATTTTCTTCCCGATAGCTTTAGCAAGCTCATCAATGGATTTAACTAAAGTATGAACTTCTTTAACATCTTTAGCAAAAGCAACAGCCTCTGTTATGTTTTTAGTTATTGTATCTAGGTCAAGGATTGTCCCATCAGCCTTAGCCGCTTGCCCATCTTTAGGAGAAGTCCCTGAATTATTACAAGACATAAGTAAAAATAAAGTCATTAATAATGCACTTAAAGCAATCTAAGTTCTTATTCAGTGACAAAATAAATTAAATAATCATTTATAAGCTCAGTCCAATACTTTATAGTTTTAAGCTCTGGTTTGGTTTCAAAAAACTTGAGTATACTCGAATCATCATCATTCTTTAATTGTATTAAAAACTTATCTATCATTTCTAAACTATCAAAAGGTGCATCATCTAATACCGAATGCATCCTTTTAGATGCTTGAAGCAATTTCTTGTAATAATGATACTTAGCAGGTACACGTTTAGGAAGATTTTTAAGGCTAACTACAGATTTGTGACTTACAGGTGGTTGTTTTGTTATGCCTTTAGTTACTGTTTTAGTATTAACACCTTTATCTTTCTTTAAAGAATTTACAAGTGGAGCATCCACACTACTAACTCTTTCTCCATTAGCTTCTTGAACATGCTCTAAGGAACTAGCATCAGTGTCAACTTCACTCTCAATTGATAGGTATCCTACAAGAGCATATCTTTTAAAATATGTTATGCATGAACCTACAAGTTGAGGTAATGTATTTTGATTCTTTGCTCCTAGCGAAGAAAATTCTTCGCTGTAAATAGGCGTATCAAATGACTCGCTATATCCACTCTTGGGACTGTAAAATGTTGTTGTAATAACATTAATTGTATTATTTCCTACAACTTTAAATGTTGGACATTGCACAAAATCAATATCTAAATTATTGCTCTTTATAACATTCTTTATTTCTCTTATTATCTCATTAAAATCTTGATACTTATATCCATATCCATTAAGATTCTTAGCAACACCACTTAAATGCATTTGTAGACTATGCAAAGACTTTAAAAAGTTTATCTTTGCTTGATTTTCATTTGTTACTGAATTTTGATTATTTACTCTTATATCTGTTACTTTTCTTGCTGTCTGTTTACTCTGTTTTTTAACTGCTCTGCGCATTCTAATTTTTGTATTTATAATATTTTTTGTCATGTAAAACTCCTACTTTATGAATTACTAAAAACAAATATATAACAAAAAATAAAAATTTTCAATACCGTTAACAAAAAAATCTAGAGCTTAGTTAAACATTCTATCTAAGAATTCTTAACTAAGCTCTAAGGCTCACTGTGGTGATCATAAAATAGGTAGTTCTAAAATGAATAGCACTACTAACGATAATTAAAATACAACAAATTACAAATAAAATCAACCCTCTACTAATAACTTTTTTACCCCATAAAAAACTTACTTATTAGAGACATAATCATAAATATGATTATTGGCACTACTAAAAGAAAAATAAAGTGAAAATACTATTTCTTATATTAAGTTTTTCTAAGAAAATTGCATTAATTCTAATTTTTTTCTTAAAACTTCAAAATTAAAATTATCATTCCAAAGTAGAATCAAACATACTACTGCTTCAGTAAATCCCTTTCTAAGAACTCCATCCTCAAATCTTATGTGCTAATTTTTTTATAAACACTTCTTACTTTTCATCTTTTATGCTTTTAAATTCATTTACAAATTTTTCCAATATTTTCTTTTCACTTGAAAAAAGCTTATCTAATATAAACCCTGTAAGCTTTGGATTTTGCTTATAAAAATCATAACTTTCTTGATTCTTAAGTTGAAACCTCAACGGCTTGATTGGATTTATTCTTGATTTTTTTAGTGTTTTACTTTCACTGTTCCTCAAAACAAACAATGTTTGTCTAAACCCGTTTTCTACTAAAAAACTTTCTTCGATAATCCCTTCTTCTATAGCACTGGCAATTTTTAAGTAATCATAGGCTTGGGTTTTGGCTAATTTATAATCTTTTGTAAAATCTTCAAAATTCTTGTAACCATCAAGTTTATAATATTCATTATCTTTTATTTCTTTTAAGACTTTCATTGTTTCTATTCTGGAACAGATTTCAGATTTAAAGTTAATAATTAATTTTGACTTTAATGACTTATACTTAACTAATGCATCACTTTCATTAGACAAATCCCTCTTATTTAATTGTATATTCATATTTAAACCTCCTAAAACTAAAAATTTTTTCCGGTGCCGGAAAATTGTTCTTTCTTTTATTCAAAACCCCATTATATTTTCCATCCAAAAGATAATGTATTTTCCATTTTATCTAAAAAACATTTAAGTACGCTTTGGTACTCATATATATAATCTTTGTTTAAATCAAAAACATTGTTTTCTGCTATCCTTTTATTCAAATCTTCTCTTTCACTTATTACTCCTAAAAATTCATCTCTTGATTGTAAGATGTCAAGTAAATGTTTATGGGTATTATTTTTTTTAAATCTAGTTACTAGTATAAAAGTAGGTATACTAGCTCCTATTTTATTAGAATAAAATTCTAATAAATCTAAACTTTCAACTGCCCATTTTTCAGCTGTTATTGGCACTAATATATAATGACTACTCACTAAAGCATTTATCAAAGAAAAGTCTAAACTTGGTGGTGTATCAATTAATATATAATCATAATTATCCTGTAAAGATTCTAATCTCTTTTTCAATCTTAATTCTTTAAATGAAATGGCTTCCTGATTAAACTTATGCAAGCTTAAATAACTAGGTATCAGATCTAAATTATTATCGACACTTATAATTGCACTATTAATCTCTAAAGAATCTTCTTTCAATACCTCGTATATATTAATATTTGACAAATCTATATCTTTCGATTTAATCTTATTAAAGAAATAACTTGTTATCGAAGCTTGTGTATCAATATCTATTAAAAGCACTTTATAATTTTCGCTTAAGAGCGTTGCAAATATTAGTCCAGTACTACTTTTTCCAACACCTCCCTTAAGACTTGCAATACTAATTATTTTAGGTTTTTTTCTATCCATTTAGTTATAAGACCTCCTTCTGGTAACTTCTTCCCGTAAAATTCATATACTTCTTTTTCTAGGTTTGAAAGCTTATCAACTAAAAATTTGCAATAATTCGTATCTACTTTATCTTTTTTAAGTAAGTAAGAAATTCCTACAATGTAGGAAAACACACTACCCTTCTTAAATCTAAACTCCACATAATAAGCTTTTGAAAAAGTAGATGCTTTCATAACTCCATTTTCTTCATATCTTGTTACAACATTTTTTATTGGTTTTCTATAGCCATAATAAATGCCTAAAAATTTATCATCATCTCTTACAGGAAATAGATTAAAAAATTCTGCTTCTTTTCTATTAAATAATTTTCTAAGCAAAATAAAGAATTTACTTTGCTTTCTATTGACCCCAAATGCATAAAAATCTGTCATAATTTTTGTATGATATAAAGTTTTGTTATTTTTGCTTTCTATCTTAATAAAGATAGGTTTATCTATTTTATTCTTAATTTCTAATTTTTTATCTTTAAGGCGTTCTAACACACTCTCCATAACTAATCCTTAACTAGTAATTTTTTTAGATTCTCCTAATTGTAAA
The DNA here is from genome assembly GCF_023035815.1 of Borrelia parkeri. Lineage (NCBI taxonomy): Bacteria > Pseudomonadati > Spirochaetota > Spirochaetia > Spirochaetales > Borreliaceae > Borrelia > Borrelia parkeri. The sequence goes on along the minus strand of NZ_CP073168.1, from coordinate 16,903 downwards.
TAATCTTTATTATCTTCCATTAACTCTAAAAGTTCATAGTAGTAATGGTTACTAAATACCTTGTTATATTCTAATTTGTTCTGTTTGCTTAAATAATTCTTTAATATTGGTACCAAAACCGATATGTCCACTTTATGTCTTAATTGTTCAAGAAGTATGCTAAATACGTTATTCCTAATGTCTCTTTCACTTTCTTTCACGTTTTTATTAGCACATTCAACTGTTTTTTTAAGTTTTTCTATTATCTTCTTTAAATCACTGTATTTATCTCTTTCTATAATAAAGTGGGGTTTGTTTTTATATTGTTCATACACGTTTTGTATTTGGATCTCTAATTGTTTACTATCATACCCTTCATTTTCTAGATTGGCTTTTATCTCATCTAGTATTTTACTTAATTCTTTTTGTTTATTCTTAAGCCTACTGTTATTTGGTTGAATGCTATTTGTCTTTTCGTAACTACAATTTTCAGCTATTTTAATGGCTTTAAATGATTGAATTTTAAAATCTTTGTCCGCTTCTAAATTCAAAATAGAGAGGAAAGCATTTGATTTAAAATTACATTTCCTAGCGTATTTTTCTACTTGTAATCTTTCTATAGATTTTATGTTTTTATCTTCTTCTTTTTTATTATATTTATTATATAAACATGCCTCCTTTTCTACATTCTCCTTTTTATTACATCTTTTTTTAAGATAAACATTTACACGCTTTTGATATCTTTCTTCTTTTTTATCTCTAAAGTGTTTATTGATTATGCGATGACATTCTTTTTTAGAGTATTTAAGTTTGTAATGAACTTCAGTTCCCATATTAACACCCAAATGTCTGTGATAATTAATTGTGACACCTAATACTTTTTCTAATTTATAAAGATATTTTTGAAGTGTTTTAAGAGTGGTTTCTTTATGTCCATTGCGTCTTAAGTTTCCATTAAAGTAATAAAGTATGTCGTTTTGAATGTATTTTTTAAACTTTAAGTTCACGTAATCTAATGTGGATATTAGAACGATTAATTTGTGTTGGTGTTTGTTTTTATAAATTGGCTTTTTTGTGCCTCTCATTTAAATCTCCTATTTTATGAATTTACTACTAACCATGATAGTGCAATATACGTTAAAAAGTAAACCCATTTATAATGAAAATATATTTTTGTAGAATTTAACAAAAATAATATAACAAAAGTTTTGACAAAAACAATTTTTGCTATATATTTGTTTCTAGTAATTCATAAAGTAGGAGTTTAATATGATAAATATGACAAAAATAAATGAACAAAGAGCAGAGGTGGGGATGCAACAATTTGGTTTGTACAGGCAGATGGTGTTTGAAGGATTTGAATCTTTTGCATATCAAATTCAAGAAAATCTTAAAGGTAAACAAAAACAAGTAAGTAAAATAAATAAGATAAGACGTAAGTTACCAAAAATTGGAAGAGATGAATGTTTTAAGTTTAATAGTAAGGTTGATTTTAGTATGCAAAGAGAAGCATTAAAGCGTATGGGAGCAAGTGAAGTTGGAAGTATGTTTATTGGAGCTGATTCTTTAGAAAAATTAATGCGAGAGCGAATACTTAAAGCTATAGGAAGGGAAATACCATTTGAAGATAATTTAAGCATGATAAAGGGGAAGATACTAGAGTCTTTAGGATTTGATGAATTTGTTCGTATGCATTCAGGCAATATTGAAGTGTTACAAAAAACAAATATGCAAACGGTGTTGACAAATATAATTATTTTAAAAAATTTAAGGGCCGTGAGACATTAGTTGGTTCAACAATTGATGGATGGTTTGTAAGTAGCGCGGGAGAAGCAGAGTTACTTGAGATCAAATTTAGTGATAATCTTTACTTAAAAAGTGCAGCTTGTAAATACAACAGAACCGGTAATTTTTTAGAAGATAAATATTTCTTCAAGTATTATGTTCAAGTACAAATGCAGCTATTATGTACAGGTTTAGATAGGGGAAATTTATTTATTATCATAGGTAATGAGGCTATCAACTGTGTAATTAATAAGGATGATAATTTTATTAGTGCTGTAATGACTGAGGTTTCAAGATTGGAGAGAGAAGTAAATAATATTGCCAAATCTTTAAAATCAAATAGTGATATTGATATTGAAAATATTGATTTAGACGAGCTGAGTGTTATTATTGAAGATTTTTTAAAGAATAGCTTTGTGTATCAAGAGTTGTGTGATATGGATTTCAAGTTTGATTTTTTAGAATTTATAAAATCAAGTCATCTTGAGATTGATGAAGACGAAAATTTGAATTTGAAGAGACATCTTGAAAAGATTATTGCATTGCAATCTGAAATTGACAAGGTAGAAGAGACAACTAAAAAGGCTCATGCGTTAGAGTTGTCTAGGTTAACAAAACCTATTAAAGATAAACTTAAATTTCAAATAGATGCTCTGATGAAAGAATTTTCTTTAAATGAACATATAAATTATGACTTTGATGGGAATCTATTCCATTTAGATATGAGTAGGAGAGCTATTAAGGATAGATTTAAGTTTTTAAGCTCTGTTATGGATTTTACCTTTAGTAGTAATTCAAATGTAGTTAATGATTGGTCTACTCCTATTTTAAATGCTGTTTAAGGGTACTTTTATGAGGTTTATATTTATGGTTTTATTTTTGGTAATTACTTATAAGGCTTTAAGATTTTTATGTAAGTTTTGCATGCGAAGTATAGAGAAGCTCATTCATGATTATTATGCAAGACGAGAATTTTTAGAAAATATGAGAAGACTTGATTGTGATTTAAGACGTATGGATGCTTTAAGTAGGATTTATGATGAGGAGAGTTCTGGTGTTTGATATTAATTCGTTAAATATGTCTGGTCGTTTAACAAGAGACTGTGAGCTTAATTATACTAGTAATAGTCTTCCTATATTAAAATTTACTCTGGCTAATAATAGAGGTGTTAGGAGGAGTAGTTCGTGGGAGAGACAAGCACAATTTTTTGACTGTGTGATTTTTGGCTCTAGAGCCGAAAGCCTGACTTTTTTGCTTAAACGAGGGGTTCAAGTTGTACTTAGTGGATCCCTTGTCTGTGAGAATTGGCATGACAAGCGTACAGGTGAGGGTAAGAGTAAATACAGTATTTTGGTAAATGATATCCAAATCTTAAACTCATCTGTTAAAACACAAAAGACTAATGATTCTCAGTCTCAAGATGGGTTTTATGAAGATATTCCTTTTTAGTAGTTATATAAGGTAAATTAAAAGTTAAGGAGGTATGGGGTGGTAGTATCAAAAAGAGACCTTATATCAAAGATGATGGGATCTAAATATGATTTTGAAGAAGTTTTACTTTGTAGGAAAGACAGACAAGGTGAGATGCTATTTGAAAGACTTTGCAGAGAAGGGCTTACTATTGGGAATGCTAAGTTATGTTTAGATGTGTTTTTAGGAATTTGCAAAAAGAGTCCTGACTTTGCTTCAAGATATGGGATACTTAAGATTAACAAGAGGAGTATATTTGTAGCTAGGTTCTTTAATATTTCTATATTTGTAGATCAAATTCTAAACTTTTATGATAGTAGTGTAGAGTGTCTTCTTGAGGATCCAGACTTAGAGATTTAATGGAGGTTAAAGATGAAAATAACACAAAATCATCCAAATTTAATTTCAGCAGTACGTCAATGGGGATGTTACTTTTTATCTCTTCATTATTACATAGAAAAGTATAAAAAGTTGCAGTTTAGTGTTCTTGATATAAATAAGAATTATCATAACTTTGTTAAGTTAGGATATATGAGAAATAATTGTTATATTTTAGCACCAATCGGTATATTTCAAAATTTTGGTATAAGTACAAGTGTGAGGTGGGAGGGCTCTGCTTACAGATGTTTAGATGGAGAATTTGAGATAAGTGAAGTTAAGATTAAAAATACACCAGGATATTATTTTATAGCAACTAATGAGTCATCTGTGCTTTATGATTCACTTACACTTAAGGATCGGGGTGTTGAATATGAAATTATATCAAGGAGAATATTTAAGAAATATTGAAACTACTAAGTAGAGAAGGAAGTAAATACCTTTATAGTGCTGATATTATAAGTCTTTTTCCTAGGCATACCCAGTATATTGAAGGATTTTTTGGTACAGGAGTGTATTTTTTGCAAAGCCATTAGTCCATTACAATGTACTTAATGATAATTCTAAATTTATATATAAGTTTTTTTATATCTTAAGACAAGACCCCGAGTTGCTCTACAAGTGTGTAAGAGATGCAATTATTTATGATAGCATTATTAATGAGAACCTGGACAAAATCGAATACATGGTGCTTAGATGTTTATATTCACTTTATGCTTCATCCGGTGTAGCTATGAAGTTAAATCGAACTTAATGCTAAGAGATTGTTTTTAAGTACCCTTCAAACTTATAAATCTAGATTTAAAGAGATGCTTGATAATGCAATATTTACGTCACGTGATATCTTTAAATTTTTAGCAGCACTACCTAGGCGAGAGAAGGTAAGCTCAACATTTGTATATCTTGACCCTCCATATTCAATTTCACGTGGAAATCTTGCTGATAATCGTGGATGGAATTTAGATTCTCTAGAGAGACTTATTATAGAGATGAAGAGATATAACTTACAGTTTGCAATAAGTGAATTTGATGATTTAAGTGTAGTTGAGCTTTTCTTAAAGCATAATCTTTTCGTAAACTATGCAGCACGATCAACTGGTGTAGCAAGTATTTTCAAGCAAACTAAACATGAGATACTAGCTACTTCATACAAAACTAATAAGACAAGTATGGATTTCCGTGATAATAGTTATATTCAAAAGGAAATGTTTAGAATGCAAGCGTAAATTTGTATATAGAGACAGGGTCTCTAAACTTTTCTAGAGTCTTTTTTCCCTGCAGAATGAAATTTTAGTTTAAAGAATATATATATTATAAACTAAAGAATTATCAAAAACAAAGGCTTAACAAATATTTTTTTGTAAATAAATACCTAAAGATAAAATTAGGTATTTATTTTGAAGTTGGTAAAATTTTTGAAGTGGGAAAATAGTATCTTAGGTGTATGAAAAATATTAGCAAAAATTTAAAGTTATTTCAAGCTAGTTTTAATATCTTTGTAAGCCTGTATTTTACTTGCACTTGAGAGTCTATAAACATTATCAATCTCAGAAGTAGATGAGTATTTCATAAGCTCTTTAATTTCAAATGAATTATATTCTTTAGCTTTAAGTGATGCTATAAATATATTACGGAGTATATGTAGAGATTTGCGATGTTTAAATCCTGCTTTAATGAGTAGTTCCTTAAACTGTTTTGAAATTTCAGTTATGTTAATTTTATTGTCACGGAATTTGAATTTACTTTTTTGAAATAGATAAGTACGCCTACTGTCTCTACCTTTAGGGTTAAAATATTTTTTATGTGCCCTCATAATAGCATCAAATTCAAACTTACTAATAACTACTTCTCTTATACAGATATTGCTACGTTTTTTAACTACATTAACACGAATAGAATAAAATACTTCACCATTACTGCTTGTCTCTTGATATATGTCAGTAAGTTTTACATTTTGCATTTCAACACCCCTACAACCAGTAATTGAGAGTAAGTGTACAAACCATCCTGAGATTGGGTCTTGTTCTTGAAGTTTTTCTATACAGCGTTTTACTAATCTTATTATCTTATCGTTAAGATAAAACCTTATAGGAATACTTTTTGTTTGCTTAGTCTTTTTATCTTTAAGATTGAGTTTTAGGGAATTTATCTCTTCATGTAATTGTGTATTTTCCTTTATTAACTTATTAATTAAATGTTCTCTTTGCATGTACTTTACAAGTTAACTAAACACATTAAAAATAGATAAAATTAGTTATAAAAATATTAGCAAATACTTACTCTTAAAGTCAAATTTATATGCTTATCATTGTATATAAAATATTGTCTTTAAGGTGGTTTGTATAACTAGAATATTTATTTTTTTTATCTTAAGCAACTATTCAATAGTTACTTTAACTTGTATTTTACAAATACTAAACTATTTACTCTACATATACTTTATGATCTTTTTTAATAAGTTAACGTGTTACAATGGTTTGTTTATGTATAATAAATTTTAACTTCTTACTATCAGTTAACCTCAAGTTAACTTTTTGATTCTACTTATCATTTTTGTAATCAGTTTAATTTATTTTATTCATTTATTTTGTTTTTATGATTAAACATTTGTTTTGCCTTACACAAAAAATGTGTAAGGCAAAATTTTATTCTAATTATTCATAATGTGTAGTTCTTTTAGTTGCTACATTGTAGACTGTCTATATCATTACCCCATGCTCGGAGTATGGGTATGAGGTTTCCATTTATTTTAGCACGACCACATGACGTAATTTTCTGTACAATTTGATTAATTAGACTTTCATTTGGACTCTCCTTTGTGTCAGAAGATGAGAAAGAAGCCTGCATAATAGATTCAAAGAATTTATATATGCAGTTTTCTGAATTTTGACCATATCTACCATTTTTGCTAACATCAAAAATATCACTTTCTTTTTTCCAATAAGATTTTCCATACCAATTAATAGCACTTCTTATATATTGATTAATATTTTGGGAAGGTGAAATTTCTTGTCTTTTAGTTTCTAAAAAATCATAAGCAGGGGCAAAAGCTTTTACTAATTTTTGTTTCTGTTGAGGTTTGTCTTTAATCCATTTCATCAGGTTAGTGTATGTATTTATTATTCTTTTATAAACTTGACCGTGTTCAGAGTAGAGAACCCTTGTTTTTGCTAGACGTTCTCTTGCACGTTTATAACCTTCTTCAGTAAATGCATTTGGGTAGCCATATCGACTATATAATTTTGCGTAAATAAGCTCTTGTTTTGGATAGTCTAATATATTTTGATCGATTGTCATAATTGCATTCAAAGCAAGTTCAAAAGTATTAAATTTAGTTTCTTCGTCAGCAGTTAAACTAAAAATTGTAGGTGTATCAGTTTTGTGTGCAGTATCTGATTCATCTACATTTTTATTCCCTTGAACCGCAGTTGTTGGTTTTTTTGGTATTTGGACGTTGTGTGTAGATTTATCAATTTCATGTGCAGTATCTAATTCATCTACATTTCTATTCCCTTGAACCGCAGTTGTTGGTTTTTTTGGTATTTGGACGTTGTGTGTAGATTTATCAATTTCATGTGCAGTATCTAATTCATCTACATTTCTATTTCCTTGAACTGCAGTTGTTGGTTTTTTTGGTACTTGGGTGTTGTATAGATTACTGGGTTTAGATCTTGTATTCAATTTATATTCACTGCAACAGTATAAAAGTATTGTGTGATAAAGTATTATTAATTTTATATATTTATTCATATAATATTCTCCTCTTTTAGTTTTTATATATAATACAAGTTATTATATATTATTCTTTTATTACTAGTACATATTATTAATTGTTTTTGTAAAGTTTATTTTTTGTTATAGAGTTTATGTTAATTAATTATGAGTTTTGTTAACGTATTGGTTAATTTGTGTTAAAGAATATGAGTAAGATAAAAAAATCATTTGATGATTATTTTGCATATTTTAAAGAAGGTAAGCTTAATGATGTTAGTATTGCAAAAGAAATGGGTGTCTCAAAAGCAAATGTAAGTAAGATGAGACACAAATGGGAATCGGTTAAAGGCAATTCTGAGTATGTTAGGGAAAATAACCTTACTATTCATGAAGATACTCTAACTAATATCTTACTTCACGCATCGCAAAGTACGGCCCAAGCACGTGATCTTAAAAGTCAGTTTAGTATGGCTTGTAGTCTTCTAGGAATAGAGTTTATAAATTTATTTAGTAGGTATGTAGAGTTGGAACTTAAAACCCATGATGATCAAATAGACCAAATAGAATCTAAGATTATAAGTCTTTCTAAAGAGAGTGAACATTCACAAGAAGAAAATAGTAATGAAGACTTAACACTTAAATTATTTCAACTTAGAAAGGAAAGAGAAGTTAAGAGAATGCAATTGTATTATGAGATGCTGCAAAAGCTAAAAGCAACAGATGTAGAATCACGTTTTAAATTTCAAGTTTAAAGATTAAGAAATGGACATATATAAATTACCAATGTTTAAAGAAACGCAAAGGGATTATAAACGTGAATTTGGTATTGATATATTAGAGTATATTAAGTCTAAAGAAGTAGAAGTTGATTTTAAAGGGTTTGAAAGTAAATACTTAATTAAAAAAACAACTTGAAGTAATACGCAGTATAGAAAGAAATAATCAAAGTAAAATTATCTTAAGTGGGGGTATTGCAAGTGAAAAAACTTTTTTAGCATGTTATCTGTTCTTAAAAATACTGCTTACAAATAGGAATGTGTATGAAAAAAATACCAATAATTTTATAATAGGTAATTCACAAAAATCATTAGAGATTAATGTTGTGGGTGAGTTTGAAAAGATTGCTAGCATGCTTAAGATCCCCTTTAAGCCAAAAATTTTTAATACATCGTATTTTAAAATAGACTCTCTAAAAGTTAGTCTGTATGGAGGAGATAAGGCAAGTGATTTTGAGCGGTTTAGAGGTGTTTATTCTGCACTTATTTACGTTAATGAAGCAACTACTCTTAATAAGGAAACATTAATAGAATGTTTAAAGAGACTTAGAGTGGGTATGAAAACAATTATCTTTGATACCAATCCTGACAGCTTGTAGCATTTATTTAAAACTGATTATATTGATAACACAAAAATTTACTCTACATATAACTTTACAACATATGATAATGGTTTAATTTCTAGGGATTTTATTAAAACCCAAGAAGAGATTTACAGGGACATGCCAACATATAAAGCTAAAGTCCTTTTAGGAGAATGGGTTGCGCCATGTGATTCGATATTTACCAATATTAATATTACAAGTGAACATGAATTTGTAAATCCAATAGCATATTTAGATCCTGCATACAGTATTGGAGGAGATAATACAGCTATTTGTGTGTTAGAGCGAGTAGATCAAAGTTATTATGCGTTTATATTTCAAGAAAAGTTACCATCAGGTGATCCTAAGATGTTAAATACAATTAAAACTATACTTACAAATCTTAATGTACATATACTATATGTTGAAGATAGAGATAATATCTCATGACATGAAAATGTAACACAAACTTTTTTAAAACTTAGATCAAGTATGAATCATAAGTTTAGGATTGCACCGATAAAACCTATAAGTAATAAATTTACTAGAATTACTACGTTAATAGAGCTATTTGCTACATCTAAACTTAGTATTATGGATTATTCAAGTAAGTCAGCTATATCTGATATTTATAAGTACAAAGGAGATGGTAAGGGTGATGATTCATTAGATATCATGTAAGCATCATATATGTTATTGACTTTGGGTATTCGTAATCTTAAGGCACATTTTACTAAAATAAGGTTCCTATAACACTTAAGATATTATATAATAATTACATAAGGAGTGTTTTTATGGGACTTGCTCAACCAGTTATTACTCAACAAATGGTTATAGCAGAACTTACTAAAGCTGGCATTAAGAGAGATATTGCTATTGATTTGTCTTACAGATATTATCGTAATGAACTGACTTATAAAGATATTGAGTATTTAGAGACTACTTTTAACCTTAAGCTTGAAAAGGTTGAAGCAACCTTACAATCCGATATTAGAGACCTTGATAATAAAATTGACAACGTTAGAAATGAGTTAAAATCTGATATTAGAGACCTTGATAACAAAATTGATACTGTTGAGAATAATCTTAACACCAAAATAGATACCAAATTCAATGAACTTGATAATAAGATTGATGTTAACAAAATGGAACTTAAAAGTACACTAAGACTTCATGGTTGGATGTTTGGAACCATTATTACCCTTAATATAGGAATATTCTTAGCATTAATGTCATTATTAGTAAAGTAAATTTATTTAATTATCTTCCTTCTTTAAATGACCTTCTGTTAATTATTTTTTTACAAAGTCATTTAATTATTTGTTGCTTTTTTATCTTATTCAAAGCCTTTTAACCATCTTTCCCTCCTGAGTAAAAAAGGAGGCACGTGATAATGAAAAGAATTACTTTTTGTGCGTTATTAATGACTTTATTTTTACTTCTTAGCTGTGGAAGTGGTAGTGCTAAGGCTGAGGATCCTCAGAGTAGATTCTTAAAATCTGTTATTAGTTTAAGTAATGACTTCTTAAATGTTTTTACTTCCCTTTCTGATATGGTTGGAGGGGTTTTAGGGTTTGATACTAATACTAAGAAGTCTGATGTTGGGAACTACTTTAAGAAAGTACATGATACTCTTTCATCTACTAAAGAAGCTCTTAATAAAATTGTTGCTGACATGAAATCTGATAACAATCCTAATGCTTCTGCAGTTGAAACTGCTGTAACTAATTTAGTTACTACCACTCTTGATAAGATAATTGAGGGGGCAAGTGAAGCTGTAAAGGGTGCTGAAGGTAATGAACCAATTGGTAATGTTGCTGAACCTGCTGCTGGTGCAGGTGTTGCTGCTGGTTCTGATGCAGTTAAGTCTCTTAGTGAAGGAATTGGAAAAATTGTAGAAGTGGTACTTAAAGGTAAAGGAAGTGCTGCGGCTGGGGATGATAAGGGTCCTGTTAAAGATGCTGATGGTGGTGCTGGAGCTGCAAGAGGTGCTGATGGGGCTGGTGCTGATGGTGATGCAAGAAAATTGTTTGCTTCTGATAATGCTGGAGATGCTGCTAGTGCGGCTAAAGTAGCAAAAGATGCTGCTAAAGCCGTAGGGGCAGTAACTGGGGCTGACATATTACAAGCTATTGCTAAAGGTGATGGAGGTGAATCAGCTAAATTAGCTAAGCATAACAATACTATTGCTAACAATAACGGTGCTAATGCCAATAATGCAAAAGATGGAATTATTGCAGGAGCTATAGCATTAAGAGCCATGGCTAAGGGTGGTAAGTTCGCTAATGCTAGTGCAGCTGCTGCTGGAGTTAAAGATAATGTTATTAGCGCTGCAGTAAGTGCTGTTACTAAGGCATTAGATGCTTTAACTATTGCTATAAGAAATACTATTGACGCAGGACTTAAGACTGTTAAAAATACTATGAATATTAATTCTACTGATACTCCTGTAACTGTTGATAATACAACCTCTGAAGCTAAAAACCAATAATCAGAATTAATAATAGATACATAACTAAATAAAGTCATTTGAGGAAAACCTTTCTCTTTCTGAGAACCGTTTTCCTTTTATTTATATTATATTAATGACTTTATTTTTACTTATGAGTTGTGGAAGTGGTAGTACTAAGACGGAAGATCCTAAAACCACATTCTTAACTTCTATTGCTAATTTAGGTAAAGGCTTCTTAGATGTTTTTACTTCCCTTTCTGATATGGTTTCTGGTGCTTTTGGCATTAAGGCTGATACTAAGAAATCTGATATAGGGAAATACTTTAGTGATCTTGAGACTACTATTAACACAGTTAAAAAAAAGTTACAAGAGGAAGTTGCTACGAATGGAAATTACTCAAAGGTTAAATCAGTCGTTGATACGTTTATCACAGGCACATTAGACAAAATTGCGGCAGGAGCAAAGGAAGCTGCTAAAGGGGCTGCTGGTGACGATAAGATTGGTGGTGTTACTAATGCAGGTCAAGATGCTGCACCGGCAGATACTGCAAGTGTAAAATCTCTAGTTAAAGGAATTAAAACTATTGTTGATGTGGTTCTAAAAAAGGATGAAGGGAGTGCAGAGGCTACTAAAACAGCAGAAGATGATAAAAAGGACATTGGGAAGTTGTTTGATGGAAAAAAAGATGATGCTAAAGAAGAAAATATTGCAAAAGCATCAGCTAGTATTGGTGCAGTAACTGGGGCTGACATTCTAAAAGCTATTGCTAAATCTAAAGAAGATCCTACTGCGAATAGTACTGAGGGAATTGAAAAAGCAGAGGATGCAGCTGAGATTGCTATTGCTCCGGCTGTTAACGACAAGAAAGAAATTAAAGAGGGTTCAGCAAAGAAAGACGTTGTTATTGCAGCAGGAATAACATTGAGAGCAATGGCTAAGGGTGGTAAATTTGCTGCTAAGGATGAAGAGAAGTCTGCTCATGCAGTTAATGGTGCAGCTGCTAGTGCTGTTGGTAAGACTTTAAGTACTTTAATAATAGCAATAAGAAATACTGTTGATAGTGGTTTAAAGACAATAAGTGATGCTCTTGCTACAGTTAATCAAGAAGATAAGTCTTTAGATTCTACTACTCCTGCAGACGCAGCAGCTAGTGGACAGCAACAATAAATAATTATTAATAAAACATACATAACTAAATAAAGTCATTTTAGGAAAACTTTTCTCTCTTCATGAGAACCGTTTTCCTTTTTTACTATTCATAATAATACTCAGGTCTAAATAGTATTAATAGAAATCATTCAACAACAGATTGATTGTAAGACTGCATTTGAGCTTTTGGTAAGATAAAAAAAACAGACTAAATACTTTATGTTATAGTTAGGGACTTTCTTAAAGCACATTTTACTAACATAAGGTTCCTATAACAGTTAAAATATTATATAATAATTACATAAGGAGGTTCTTATGGGACTTGCACAACCAGTTATTACTCAACAAATGGTTATAGCTGAACTTACTAGAGCTGGTATAAATAGAGATATTGCTATTGATCTGTCTTACAGATATTATAAAAATGAACTTACTTACAAGGATATTGAGTATTTAGAGACTACTTTTAACCTTAAGCTTGAAAAGGTAGAAGCAACCTTACAAACTGAGATTCAAAGGGTTGAGGCAACCTTAAAATCTGATATTAGGGACCTAGATAACAAAATAGATACAGTCAGAAGTGAATTAAAATCTGACATTAAAGACCTTGATAATAAGATTGATACTAAATTCAATGAACTTGATAATAAGATTGATACTAAATTCAATGAACTTGATAATAAGATTGATACTAAATTCAATGAACTTGATAATAAGATTGATGTTAACAAAATGGAACTTAAGAGTACATTAAGACTGCATGGTTGGATGTTTGGTACCATTATTACCCTAAATATAGGAATATTTTTAACATTAATGTCCATAGTTTATTCATTGTTGAATAAGTAAATTTATTTGATTATCTCCCTTATTTAATTGATTATCTCCCTTATTTAATTGATTATCTCCCTTATTTAATTGATTATCTCCCTTATTTAATTGATTATATATCAGTTATTTTCTTATCAAAATCATTTAATTATTCATTAGATACAATTTAATTTCATTAATTGTTGTATCATACACAGTCTCTGTAATATTAAAGTATCTATGTTCTTTATTTACTGTTTTTATTTTATTCAAAGGTTGTTAACCATCTTACCCCCCTGAGGTAATAAGGAGGCACGTGATAATGAAAAGAATTACTTTTTGTGCGTTATTGATGACTTTATTTTTACTTCTTAGTTGTGGGAGTGGTAGTGCTAAGGTGGAAGATCCTAAAACTATATTCTTAACTTCTATTGCTAATTTAGGTAAGGGTTTCTTAGATGTTTTTACTTCCCTTTCTGATATGATCACTGGGGCTTTTGGCATTAAAGCAGATACTAAGAAATCTGATATTGGTAAGTATTTCACTTCTATTGAAACTACTATGAACACAGTTAAAAAGAAGTTACAAGAGGAAGTTGCTACTAATGGTAATTACTCAAAAATTAAATCTGTTGTTGATACGTTTATCACTAACACATTAGATAAAATTGCAGAAGGAGCTAAGAAAGCTGCTAGTGGGGCTACAACTGATGCTGCTATTGGGAATGCTGTACACAATCAAGATGCTGTAGCAGCAGATGCTACAAGTGTCAATGCTCTTGTTATAGGAATTGGTGAAATAGTAGGAGTGGTTCTAAAAAAGGGTGAAGGAGATGCAGGGGCTACTAAGACTGGAGATACAGAGAAAAAATCAATTGGTAAACTTTTTGCAAAAAAAGATGATGATAGAGCTCAAGAGTCAGAAGCTGCTGCAGCAAATGCATCAATAGGGGCTGTAAGTGGTGTTGATATATTGCAAGCTATTGCTAAATCTGGAGAGATTGCTGATAATAACAAAAATATTGAAGAAGCAAAGGACGCTGCAAGTATTGCTGCTGCTAAGCAAACTGATGATAAGAAAGAAATTAAAGATGAATCAGCAAAGAAAGATGCAGTTATTGCAGCAGGAATAGCATTGCGGGCAATGGCTAAAGATGGTAAATTTACTGCTAAGAATAATGAAGAGAAATCGGCTCATGCAGTAAATGGGGCAGCTGCTAGTGCTGTTGGTAAGACTTTAAGTACTCTAATAATAGCAATAAGAAATACTGTTGATACTGGTTTAAAGACAATAAGTGATGCTCTTGCTACAGTTACACAAGAAGATAAATCCGCAGAAGCTACTACACCCGCAGATACAACAGCTAGTGGACAACAATAAATAATTATCAATAAACATAACTAAATAAAGTCATTTGAGGGAAACTCTTCTCTTCATGAGATTTGTTTTCCTTTTATTTATATTTGTCCCCTGAGGTAATAAGGAGGCACGTGATAATGAAAAGAATTACTTTTTGTGCGTTATTAATGACTTTATTTTTACTTCTTAGCTGTGGCAGTGGACAACAGGCTGCTGATGCTGGGAAGACTGGTTCAGAGAAAGGGACTGGAAGTTTAAGTGAAGTAATTGCAAGCTCAAGACAATTATTTTTGGATGCTTTTGTTTCTTTTGGAAATTTACTAAAAGAAGCATTTGGTCTTACTGCAGATACAACTAAAAAAGCAGTAGGAGAACGATTGGGTAAGGTTGGAGAAGCAGTGAAAATAGCTAAAGATAAGTTAGAAGAGCTAAAGGGAAATGAGCAGTTTAATTTAATAAAAGATAAAGCTGAAAGTACAATTAATAAGGCAATTGATACTTTAAGAAAGATAGTTGAAGGAGCAAGTAAAATTAAGGATGCTACTGGTAGTGCTAATGGTAAAGTTGGTGGTAATGTTGGTGATACTGAGGATGCAGAGAAAGCAGATGCAGCAAGCGTTAAGGGTCTTGTTGAAGGGATTAGTATGATCTATGAGGCAGCAAAGGAAGTTGGTGTTGATCTAAAAGGAAATGCTAATAAGCAGATTGAGGATTCTAAAGAAGTTGGAAATTTATTTAATGCTACTGCTAATGTTACTGATGCCAAGGCACTAAGCGGAGCTAGTAAAGCAGTAATTGCAGCTAGTGGTGCAGATATATTAGCAGCAATTGAAGCAGTTAAGGATACAAGTAAACCTGCTGGCCAAATTACTGCTGCAACAAATGCTTTTGAAATTGCAATTGCTAATAAGAGTAACGGGAATGCTACTCATGTTCAAACAAATGCATCAGCAATAGCAGCAGGTTTAGCATTGAGAGCAATGGCTAAAGATGGTAAATTGGCAACCAAGGCTAATGATGCACCAAAAGAAGGAATAAATGCAGTATTAATAGGAGTAGTTGGTAAAACTGTAAATGAGATAGTATCTATTGTAAGAAGAACAGTTGATAAATGTTTAAAAGATGTTGATGATTGCATAAAAGAAGATTCCAGTAGTGTAGTGAAAGCTAAGTAATATAGTGTGGTTATTCATTGGAATAAGTTTTTACAAGCAGGAATTCCTGCTTTTTTATCTAAATACTCAGTATCTTTAGTGATACTGAGTATGAAGTTAGTTTTTACTAATTGATATTAAGCTAGGGGGTCGAAAAAATTTTTTTAGGTTTTCATTACAATAGTACAAGCAATATATTATTATCAATTTGTACATAGTTGCTGCTGAGTGAACAAATTTATTTTCTTTTATGTATTTTTTTTAAAGAGATGTCACAAAAATGTACAATGTATAATTACAAAAATATATGAGATAATAGTAGTTTTTGCAATCTATTAGTAGATTTATAAGGTATACCAAGTTGTTTGAGGTGTAGATTAATATAAGATTTGAGGGTATGTAGGTTTTTGTTTGATGTTTGATCAAGGAAGAAAGATTCAACCAGAGAAGCAATAGTAGAGAGAGTTTTATTAGTATGGTTTTTAAATAGATCTAGGTTATTTTTATTAAGTTTTAGTCTGTTAAAAGACTTAATATAGTTTATTTTTTCGTATAAGTCTAGTATACAAGGTTGATTATCTAATAGGATATTGAGATGAGTATTATTGTAATAGATATTATTGAAGGTAATTTTAGACTTAGCAATCAAAGAGTAGATAGAAATTATATGTTTTGTAGTGATAGAGAAGTTGAATATATTTTTAGCGATGTAGTTAATTTTGTATGCATGAATAGAAGATAAAATATTTTTATTTAAATTTTTAATAATGGAAGTAGCAATAACATTGGGTTCGAGTAAAGAATATTGTTGAAACTGTAGACCATTACTTAATGTATAAGTAATAATATTGTTATTAAAAGTATAAAATATTTTGATAAAAGGATCTTTTAGATGTGTTAAAGGTATGCCGGAAGCCATAATAATGCCGAGTAAATTGTGAATAGTGCTAGAAGAGAGAATAAGATAATTACTAATGAGAATAAATTCATCAGGATTAATTTTATGAATAGGGATATAAGGTATATTATTAGTAAATAAATTTTTTAGAGAGAACATATATATATAAATATAATACTATTAATCTAGCAAAGAGGGAGGTAACTATATATTTTTTTAAAGCAACTATTGAGTTTTTTATGCAAACTATTAATTTTGTATAAAAAGGTAAATTAAACTTATGAGTTTTTTGTGTAAACTATTAATTTTTAGTAGCAAACTTATGAGTTATATGTGGAAACTTATGAGTTATATAAATGGATAAACATTCTATACTATTAACAAATTATAAT
>NZ_CP073167.1 GCF_023035815.1 Borrelia parkeri | reverse complement strand
AATAATTTGTTAATAGTATAAGTCTCTTGACACTTTTTATTGACTAAAGTTTCTATCATTTTGAACACTTTTACTCCCTTTTTGTACATAGTTGATACCAAAATGAACATAGTTCTCTTCCATTTTTATTAGTTGTCACTAAATTGTACATAGTTACTATCAAAATGTACCATAGTTATCACTAAAATATACCATAGTTGTTATTTTTACAAATATGTTATATATTTTTTATACTAAGCATAGTATAAAAAATATCTTTTCTAAAATCAAAACTAAAACACTTATTTTTTCTAAATCTTAATTATTAATAGTACAAATCTCTTACTCCTTATCTCCAGTCACAGCAATTTATCTCAAGTGATCGTCTTAATGCTTACACTTACATTATATTATCAATAATATGATCAAAAATATTCCTCCAACCTATTTACTTATTTATTTATATGGTTTAATATTATCTTATATAATTAAAGTGTTAATTTAAAAATAAAATTTAAGGAGTATATTTATGCAACAAAATAAAATTTTAAAAGGAATATTAAACGACGAAGAAAAAACGGCTCTAGCTTTCCTTCAAGACTCTATCACAAAAACTAATACTGATAACTATAACTTATTAACTCTTGCACATGCAAGACCTAATAAGTTAATACTAAACTTAAATATCGATCAACTCAAATCAATACTATCAAATATCATACCAACATTAAAAGTAAAAAAAGAAACAGAAAATATTCTTGAAAATTACACTGGACTATTAAAAAATGCTTTTATAAAAAGATTAAAAATTGCAACAACACAATATAACTATTCTTTAAAAACCATTTGTAACAATCCCAATTATGATGAAATGAATCACAATTTGTCAAAAATAAACAGTACGGACATATTTAAAAGTATTATAAATGCCATAAAATATTATAATAACATAATGCAACGATTAAACAATGACGACAAAAGGGCTTTAATCTTCATTCAAGACTCTATCACAAAATTTAATCCAAATAACCCAAAAGATCAGAGCATCATAACTAATATACAAGACAATCTTAGGACGCTAATATCACAACTAAGTATTGATACACCAGCACTATCAAATATCAGACGAACGTTAAAAACAAAAAAAGAAGCAGAAGACTCTCTTGAAAATTACAATAACCCATTAAAGGACATACTTACAAAAATATTAAAAGACGCATCAATAAAATTGACAGATCTTTTAATAAACATATGTAACACTATAAATTATTATGAATTTTATCATAATTTGTCAAAAATAAACAATGCGGATATATTTAAAAATATTATAAACACCATAAAACATTATAATAACGTCATAGAACAATTAAGCAATGACGAAAAAGAGGCTTTAACTTTCCTTAAAGACTCTGCCACAAAACCTAATCCAGATGACCCAAATGACCATAGTATCATAACTAATATACAAGAAAACTTACATAAATTAATACTAAACTTAAGTATTGATCAACTCAAATCAATACTATCAAATATCATACCAACATTAAAAGCAAAAAAAGAAGCAGAAGACTCTCTTGAAAATTACAATGACCCATTAAAGAACACATTTATAAAAAGATTAAAAAATGCATCTACACAATTTAAATATTTTTTAAAAAACATATGTAACACTTCAAATTTTGATGAAATTCATCAAAATTTGTCAACAACAAACAATGCAAACGTATTTGAAAATATTATAAACACCATAAAACATTATAATAATGTCATAAAACAACATTTAAACAACGACGAAAAAGAGGCTTTGGTTCTCCTTGGAAACTCTATTTCAAAAGAGATAAAACGTATCAATAAATTTATGATTATAGAACAACAAATAAGTCTTAATAAATTAATACTAAACTTAAGTATTGATCAACTCAAATCAATACTATCAAATATCATTCTAATACTAAATACAAAAAAAGAAGCAGAAGACTCTCTTAAAAATTACAATGGGCCATTAAAAAACACATTTACAAAAAAATTAGAAAATGCAACAATACAATTTATAGAACTTTTAAAGAAAACATATAATATTTCCAATTTTGACGCAATGTACCATAATTTATCGATAACAAATGCATATCTATTTAAAGATATTACAAGAAATATAGAAGACTACAATAACGTCATAAAACAATTAAATAACGAGGAACAAGAAACTTTAACTTTCCTTCAACACTCTATCACAAAACCTAATCCAGATGACCCAAATGATCACAATATTATAACTAATACACAAGCAAGCCTTACTAAGTTAATACTAAACTTAAGTATTGATAAACTTAAATCAATATTATCAAATATCATGCCAACATTAAAGGCAAAAAAAGAAGCAGAAGACTCTCTCACAAATTACAATCACCCACTAAAAAATACACTTACAAAAAAATTAGAAGATGTCACAACTCAAGTTATAAATACTTTAAAAAGTATTTATAATACTCCCAATTTTGATGAGATAGACCATAATTTATCAACAACAAACAATACAGCACACCTATTTGAAAGTGTTGCAAGCGATATAAAAAACTACAATAACATCATAAAACAATTAAACGACGACGAAAAAAGGGCTTTAACTTCCCTTGCAAATTTAATCACAAAACCTAATCCAAATGTCCCAAATGATCACAATATCATAACTCATGCGCAAGCAAACTTACATAAGTTAATACTAAACTCCGATATTGATAAACTCAAATCAATACTGTCAAATATCAGACTAACATTAAAAGCAAAAATATATGCAGAAAACTCTATTATCAATCACGATGACCCATTAAAATATACACTTACAAAAGTTTTAGAAGATGCAACAACACACTACATACAGTATTTAAAAACCACTTGTATCAATCCCAATTTTGATGAAATATACCGTAATTTATTAACAACAAATAATACAGCACACCTATTTGAAGCTATTGCAAGTGATATAAAAGATTACAATAACGTTATAAAACAATTAAATGACGACGAAAAAGAGGCTTTAACTTTCCTTCAACACTCTATCATAAAACCTAATCCAGATGATTTAGATGCCTATATCACAATTTTTTATGATGAACAAGAAAAGTTCAATAATCTAATACTAAATTTAAAATTAGCAAGAATAAAAGTAATACTATTGAATATCAAACTAACATTAAAAGCAAAAAAAGAAGCAGAGGACTCTCTTAAAAATTACAATAGACCATTATTAAAAAATACTTTTATACAAATACTAAAAACTGCAACAACACAATACATCTATAATTTAAAAAACATGTATTTCTGGACTAATGAAATAGTCTCTAATGCATCAGAAACAAATGATATACACATATTTAAAAGTATTGCAAAAGTTATACAATATTATAACAATAATATAGAAAAATTAAATGACGACGAAAAAGAGGCTTTAATTTTCCTTCAATACTCTATCACAAAACCTAATCCAGATGACCCAAATGACTATAGTATCATAATTAATGCACAAGCAAACTTACATAAAGTAATACTAAATTTCAATATTTATGAACTCAAATCAATACTATCAAAAATCATACTAACATTAAAGGCAAAAAAAGAAGTAAAAGACGCTCTTACAAATTACAGCGGCCTATTAAAAAATACTTTTACAAAAAAACTAGAAGAGTCAACAACACAATTTGCAAATCTTTTAAAAAACATTTGCAATAATGCTCCCGATATTGATGAAATGTACAATAATTTATCAACAACAAACAATGCAAATGTATTTGAAGCTATTGCAAGTGATATAAAAAATTATAATAACATTATAGAACAATTAAACGACGACGAAAAAGGGGCTTTAACTTCCCTTGCAAATTTAATCACAAAACCTAATCCAGATGACTCTGATGAACATAATATCATAACTCATGCACAAACAAACTTATATAGGTTAATACTAAACTTAGATATCGATAAACTCAAAAAAGCTATATCGGGCATTGTAATAACATTAGATGCAAAAAAAGATGTTGAAGATTCTCTTAAGGTTTATACTGGACTATTAAAAGACACACTTACAAAAATGTTAAAAGACACAACAACATCATATGAAAATCATTTAAAAAGAATTTGCAATACTCCCGATTTTGATGAAATGTACAATAATTTATTAACAACAAACAATGCAAATGTATTTGAAGCTATTGCAAGTGATATAAAAAATTATAATAACATTATAGAACAATTAAACGACAACGAAAAAGGGGCTTTAACTTCCCTTGCAAATTTAATCACAAAACCTAACCCAAATGTCCCAAATGATCACAATATCATAACTCATGCGCAAGAAAACTTATATAAGTTAATACTAAACTTCGATATTGATAAACTCAAAAAAGCTATATCGGGCATTGTAATAACATTAGATGCAAAAAAAGATGTTGAAGATTCTCTTAAGGATTACAATGAACCATTAAAATATACACTTACAAAAATGTTAAAAAACACAACAACATCATATGAAAATCATTTAAAAAGAATTTGCAATACTCCCGATTTTGATGAAATGTACAATAATTTATTAACAACAAACAATGCAAATATATTTGAAAATATTGTAAGCATGATAAAAAGTCATAATAATATTATAGAACAATTAAACGACGACGAAAAAGAGACTTTGACTTTCCTTCAATACTCTATCACAAAACCTAATCCAGATGACTCTGATGAACATAATATCATAACTTATGTACAAGAAAACTTATATAGGTTAATACTAAACTTAGATATCGATAAACTCAAAAAAGCTATATCGGACATTGTAATAACATTAAAGGCAAAAAAAGATGTTGAGGATTCTCTTAAGGATTACAATGGACCATTAAAAGATACACTTACAAAAATGTTAAAAGACACAATAACATCATATGAAAATCATTTAAAAAGAATTTGCAATACTCCCGATTTTGATGAAATGTACAATAATTTATCAACAACAAACAATGCAAATGTATTTGAAAATATTGTAAGCATTATAAAAAATTATAATAATATTATAGAACAATTAAACGACGACGAAAAAGGGGCTTTAACTTTCCTTCAACACTCTATCACACAACCTAATCCAGATGACTCTGATGAACATAATATCATACCTCATGCACAAACAAACTTATATAGGTTAATACTAAACTTAGATATTGATAAACTCAAAAAAGCTATATCGGGCATTGTAATAACATTAAATGAAAAAAAAGATATTAAGGATTCTCTTAAGGATTACAATGAACCATTAAAATATACACTTACAAAAATGTTAAAATACATAACAACATTATATGAAAATCATTTAAAAAGAATTTGCAATACTCCCGATTTTGATGAAATGTACAATAATTTATCAACAACAAACAATGCAAATGTATTTGAACCTATTGTAAGCATTATAAAAGATTACAATAACGTTATAAAACAATTAAACGACGACGAAAAAGAGGCTTTAACTTTCCTTCAACACTCTATCACACAACCTAATCCAGATGACTCTGATGAACATAATATCATACCTCATGCACAAACAAACTTATATAGGTTAATACTAAACTTAGATATTGATAAACTCAAAAAAGCTATATCGGGCATTGTAATAACATTAGATGCAAAAAAAGAAGCAGAAGACTCTCTTAAGGTTTATACTGGACCATCAAAAGACATACTTACAAACAAATTAAAATATGAAACAATATTATATGAAAATCATTTAAAAAGCATTTGTAATAAATTCTATCCTGATGAAATATACAATAATTTGTCAACAACAACAAACTACGCATCCCAATTTAAAATTGTATAAGGGATTATATACAGTAATTTGTCAACAACAAACTACAAATATATAAATTTATGGAAAAATAAATCCATAAAACAAATAAAATAATGAACTTTTTTCAAGTATCTATTAACTACCTTTAATTATGAGGCTGTGTTAATAGATACTAATTGATATACTGCTTCGGTTAATAATATTAACGCTTTACTATGTTTATCCAAACATTTATTATTCCTAACTCACTTGATAGATAAATTAAGTAGCAAAGACTTCTCTTTGATTAATCTCTAACCAATACACTTTTTAATATTCTTCAATCCTAAATCTACTGTTAGTATTATTGCTATTGTTAGCATACTCAATATCTGCAACACTTTCCTTCCTTTGCCACAGCTCTTAATGCTATACCTCCTGCTAGAGTTGCATCCTTAGGTATAGCAGCATCACTACGTTCTTGAACCATCACTTATAATATGTCAGAATTGGTTACCTCTCTAACAGATTTTACTGCATCAGCTGCTAATTGTTTTGCAGCATTAGCAGTAGCAAATAGTTTTCCTGCCTCAACCATCTGTAGCTTTTTCATCATCGCCAGCATCATGTTTACCTTCATTTTAATACTATACTTATATTGCTAATCCCCTCACTAATAGACTTAACAAAAACTTCTTCAACAGCGGCACCATGATTAGTTTCATCAACATTGCCAATTGAGTCATTACCTCTAATATCAACAGCTTAACTAACAGTATTTAGCGACTCCAATTATCTTATCAAAGATTTCAGTAATTAATTTTTTACAGCTGCATCCGCTCCTTCAGCATTGGGATTGCCCTTATTCTTCATGTTAGTAACAATTTTCTCACAGCTTTATCTTTAGTGACTTATACAGTATCATGAACTGTCTTAAAGTAGGTTCCAACATCAGACTTTTTAGTCTCAGTATTAAAACCTAAAATACCACCAACCATATCACCAAAAGAAGTGAAAACATTTAAAAAGTCATTACCTAAACTAATAACCAACTTTAAGAATCTATTCTTAAATCCCCACAATCTCCTTACTGCCAGTCTCACAGCTAAGAAGTAAAAACAAAGTCATTAATAACGCACTTAAAGTAATTCTTTTCATTATTATGTGCCTCATTTTTACTCTGGAGCAAGATAGTTACAAAAGGAATAATTTTATACAAAACAATCAAATAATTTAAACATCACAATAAAAACTGCTATATATTGTTAAATCAAAAAGATAAAGGGTTTTATATGACTAAAATTATAAAATCATTAATGCTTTTAAGCACATTATTTTTGTACTATTACAAAGAATATAAATAAGTACTGTACCTACTGAAGCTCAGCCACACAGTAAATCTAAAATAGATTTAGATAATTTACGCAATAAAACTGATGATACAAAAGAAAAAGCTATTACTCTAACTGATGGGACTCAGAAAAAGTTTGGTTTTTTAAAGCATTCACTTAATAAAGGTCATTAAAAAGATACAGAATCAAATTAGTAGATGTAAAGATAATAAAAGAAAATGTAAAAGATTTCTTACTTAGCTTAATGATAACATACAAAAATAAGAAGATAATAAAAATTTTAATACTTATATAAGCTGATTATTAAAATATAAAAATGATGGTAAAATGAAATATCTAACAAATCGACTAATAAAAAACATTTGATTGTCTTAAAAAAAACTTCTATGTAATAATGACAACAAACAATATTTAGTTGGACTTACATTAAATTGAAAATAAAATATATAAAAATAAGAGAATTTTGAATGAATAAAATTAACTTTATTTTGGCATTGGCACTACTAATTCACAGTTGCAGTCAAACTGATAATAAAAATAAAACTCCTAAAAGTAGCGCTAAAAGAGACTTAGGAAAACAAACAAAAATAAAAAAAACACCTGAAAAAAGCATTTATAGAAAAGTTAAATGAATCGCAAAAAGGATTAAACTTCTTAAAATAAGCTTTAGGTAATGAAAGTAAGTTCAATAAATTTTTAAATTTTGATGGAGAAAAAATTAAAGGAGCATTAGATCATATACAAAGTGAACTTGCAAAATACACAGGTGGTGATGCTAATGATCAAAAAAACACTTTTAAAAAAGTAATGAAAGGTTCATTTGAAAGCAATAACAATAATTTAGATCAATTTAAAGAACAAATAACAAGCACTTATAGGATAGCAGGAAGTTAAAGGTGCCTTTACATCAATAAGAAAGCATAAAAAGCAAAATTAAGAAAGTATATTTTAAGAAGTAACAAACATCCTAAAAAAGATAGTCAAGATAAATAAATTAAACTGATTATAAAAATGTTTAAAACAAAGAATAAACTAAACAATTGGTTCATAAAGTAAAAAAATTAAATTTTGAAGAGTAGTACATATAACTGCAAAGAAGCAAACTACTCAAAGAAAATACCTAATTAATAAAATTCCGCATTCATTTCCAACTTAAATGAGAAACTACTTTGCAAAACAATTTCATTCTTCAAACAACTTTCAGCCATATTTTCTATGTAGTTTTTCAACAAGATCAAATACATGATACAAATTTTTTGACACATCAAAACTAAAGTCTAAGCATAGATTGATGTTAAGCATCAAAACATCAATCTATTTAAAAAATATATTCGTATCACCAATACCTATTGCTAAAGGATATACAGAAAATACTCAAAACTAAAAATTAAGAATTGAAAGAAAAGCCATTATTTGAGGTGATTTTCTTTCAATTGAACAAAGGCCCATATTTATTGGTAAATAAACTTAAAAATTCCATCACTTGTTATATAACTAAATAATTTCAGTGAACTTTTTACCATAGTTAAGCTTTCCATATACTAAAAAATTGGAAAAAACTCCCACTATTTCTGGATTAATTCCAGTCTTTATCAAATACTTATTTATAAGTACAATCCAATACTCAGTTATTCTAAGTTTTAGTTACTCTTCAAAATAATCACGTATACTAAAATCATGATTTTTCTCTAATTAAAGTAAAAAATCATCTATCATTTCTAGACTATCAAAAGGTGTTTTTTCTAATTTCATATACATCCTCTTAGATACTTGAAGCAAATTCTTATAACAAGAATATTTTATTGGTGAACTTTTAGCTGTTTTATTACCAAAAGGAACAAATTCATAATTAATAAACTGTATTTCAATACTTGCTTTAATATTTGTGTTCTTTATTTGTCTTAAACCTCATTCCGCTTGGCTATTTCATTTTTTGTTATACTACTTATAGTCTTATAGTTTACATCTACATATTATTTATATATATATTTCACAAAAATTAATTTTTAATAAGTCAATATATAAGAATACAAAGACTTAGAGCTTAATTAGCTGTTCTACTAATAACAGTTAATTAAGCTCTAAAGCTTTATTCGAATGAACCTAAATTAAGGTAGTCCTAAAATGAATAGCACTACTAATAACAATTAAAATACAACAAATTTTAAATAAAATCAACCACCTTTATTTTTTAATATCATTATCCCTTCCCAAAATAGTTTGTCATTATATATACAAGAATAGAAATAATGATGAAAATTCCTACCAATTAAACAAGATTTAACATTCTGTTATTTATTTTAAGTTTTTCTAACAACATCAGATTATCTCTTTTTATTTCTTTTCTTAAGACAGCATTGTTGTTTTGTTAAGTAAATTGCATTATAAATTATGCATGTATTTTTACATCATCTATTCCGATATCTAAATCAAATACGTCTTTTTATAAATTCTTACCTATATTAATTATTTGTTGTTTTAATGAATTCATCTTTTTTCTTAAGATCTCAAAAGTATAAATTATCATTATGAAATAAAATGAAATCCACTACTTTTTTAGTAAGCCGTTTATCTTAATAACCCTATCCTTAATTTTCTGTTTTATATATTTTATGTACTAAATTTTTCATACCCATTTCTTGCTAATCGCCTTTCAAACTTTTAAATTCTTTCATGAAATCTTCTAGCAAATCTTTTTTACTTAAAAAAAGTTTATCTAATATAAATCCTGTAAATTTGGCATTTTTTTTATAAAAATCATAACTTTCTTGATTCTTAAGCTGAAACCTTAATGGCTTTATTGGATTTTGTCTTGATTTTTTTAGTGTTAATTTATCATTGGCTTTAATGAAAAATAAAGTTTGATTAAACCCATTTTTTAAAATAAAATCATCATTTATTAACCCTTCTTCCATTGCTGAGGCTATTTTTAGGTAATTATACACTTGTGTCTTTGCTAAATTAAAATTTAATATAAAATCAATGAAATTTCTGTAGCCATCTAATTTATAATATCCTTTATCCTTGATCTCCTTTAAAACTTTTATTGTTTCTATTTTAGAAAAAATTTCATCTTTAAAATTTATAATCAGCTTTTCTTTTAATTTATTATAATGGGTTAATATTTTCTCGTGATCTGATAAATTTCTACCTTCTAGAGCCCTCTTATTTAATTTTATTTTCATATAAAAACTCCTTTTTTTATACCATACGTTCACTAGTGAACATTTATTTTTTGATATATTTCTTCTAAGAAGATATCCAATGCTTTTTGATATTCATGTATATAGTCTCTATTTAAATCAAAAGTACTATCTCCTGCTATCCTTTTATTTAAATCTTCTCTTTCAGATATAGTTCCTAAAAAATTACTCTTAGACTTTAAAATATCAAGAAGATATTTGTGTGTATTATTTTTTCTAAATCTAGTAACTAACAGAAAAACAGAAAAAGATAAATCCAATTTATTGACAAAAAATTCAAACAAATCCAAACTTTCAACTGCCCATTTTTCTGCTGTCATCGGGACTACTATATAATCACTACAAACTAAAGCATTGACTAAAGTAAAATCTAAACTAGGATTCGTATCAATTACTATATAATCATAATCAATTTCTAATTGTTTTAATTGTTTTTTAAGTTTCATTTCTTTGAAAGGAATTGGTTCTATGTTGAACTGATGCAAGCTTAAATAACTTGGTATTAAATCTAAATTCTCATCAATAACAAATCTTGCATTATTAATGCTCAAATTGGTCTTTAAAACTTCGTAAATATTTTTATCTATAAGACTCATATCCAATTTTGCAAGCTTACCAGAATAATAACTGGTAGTAGAAGCCTGTGTATCCATATCTATTAAAAGCACTTTATGTTTTTGGGCCAGTAGTGTTGCAAATATAATTGAGCTTACACTTTTTCCGACACCACCTTTAATTGATGCTAAAGTTATTACTTTTGTCTTTTTTGTATCCATTTATTTATAAGGCCCCCATCTGTTAAATTTTTACCATAAAATTCATATATTTGTTT
This sequence comes from Borrelia parkeri, assembly GCF_023035815.1. Lineage (NCBI taxonomy): Bacteria > Pseudomonadati > Spirochaetota > Spirochaetia > Spirochaetales > Borreliaceae > Borrelia > Borrelia parkeri. Next base: position 16,972 of record NZ_CP073167.1, on the reverse strand, counting down.
TTCTAATTTTGCAAGTTTTTCAATTAAAGTTTTGGAATACTTTGTGTCCGATTTATCTTTTTTGAGTAAATAAGATATCTCTTTTAAATAGCAAAACACACTTCCCTTTTTAAATCTAAATTCTATGTAATAAGCTTTTGAAAATGTAGATGTTTTCATAACACCATTTTCCTCATACCTTGTTACAACATTCTTTATTGGTTTCCTATAACCATAAAAAAGACCTAAGAATTTATCATCATCTCTTAAAGAAAATAGATGAAAAAACTCTATCCTTTCTTGATTAAATAATTCCCTAAATGAAATGAAAAATTTATTCCTTTGATTTTTGTTAATACCAAATACATATAAGTCCTTCATTATTTTTGTGTGATACAAAGTTTTGTTATTTTTATTCTCGATCTTAACAAAAATAGGTTTATCCCTTTTTTCCTTAATTTCTAACTTCTTCTTTTTAAGACGTTCTAATACACTCTCCACGATTGATCCTTAACTGTAAATTCTCTCAAATTCCTCTAATTTTAAATAATCTTTATTATTGTTTAATATATCTAAAAGCTCATAGTAATAATGATTACTAAATACCTTGCTATATGTTAATAAGTTTTGTTTATTTAAATAATCTTTTAATATTGGTATCAATACTGATGTTTTTATTTTATGTTTCAATTGATCAAGAAGTATACTAAATACATTGTTTTTAATGTCTTTCCCGTCTTCTTTTACATTTACTTTAATAAGTTCAACTGAATCTTTAAGTTTGCCTAATATCTTTCTTAAGTCATTGTATTTGTCATTCTCTATTATAAAATGGGGTTTATGCTTATATTGGTTGTATACGTTTTGTATTTGTGTCTCTAACTGTTTACTGTTATATCCTTCATTTTCCAAGTTGATCTTTGTATTGTTTAGTATTTTGCTTAGTTCTTGTTGCTTACTTTTAAATTTGCTTATTCTTAACTTGATATCTTTTTGTTTCTTATATATACCATTTTCAATAAAATTTTCAGTTCTTTTGAGCAATTTAAGTATTTCAATTTTAGTATTTTTTTCTAGTTTTAAATTCAAAATAGAGAAGAAAGTATTTGATTTGAAGTTGCACTTTCTGGCATATTGTTCTATTTGTAATTTTTCTATGGTTTTTTTATTCTTCTCTTCTTTATTATAAGTATTATAATAACACTCCTCTTTTTCTACACTGCTATTTTTATTGCAAGTCTTTTCAAGATATGCAATAACACGTTTTTGATGTCTCTCTTCTTTTTTATCTCTAAAGTGTTTGTTGATTATGCGGTAACATTCTTTTTTAGAGTATTTAAGCTCATAATGAATTTCAGTTCCCATGTTAACACCCAAATGTCTGTGATAGTTAATTGTGACTCCTAATACTTTTTCTAATTTATAAAGATAATTTTGTATTGTTTTAATTTTAGTGGGTTTGTATCCATTTTTTTTCATATTATTATTAAAATAATAAAGTATGTCACTTTGAATATATTTTTTAAACTTTAAGTTCATGTAATCTAATGTAGATATTAAAACTATTAATTTGTGTTGATGTTTGTTGGTAGTTTTTTTTGTATCCTTCATTTGATACTCCTTAATTTAGGTATTACTAAAATTTATAATAACACAATTATTATTGGAAAGTAAACTTATTTTTATCAAAAACATTTTTATTAAAATTAACAAAAAATAAAATACAGATATAAACGTAGCAAAAATAAATAAGAGGAAAATAGCGGTTGTGACGTTATATATCTGATAGTTCAAGGATCTAAGATTGTTTTAGTGTATTGGCTTTGACCTACTTGGCAATGTTGCTGCTATCTACTTCTGCTGGGATTGGAGTTGATAGTATAGTAAAAGGAATTAAAGTTATTGTTGATGTAGTATTTAAAGAAAAGGGTAATGCTGGTACTGATAAAAAGACTGAAGATTGCAATACTGCAAGAAAATCAGCTGCTGATGCTGCTAAGATTGTTGATATTGACATATTATAAGTTTATTTTTAAAGATAATAGTGGTGATTCTGCTAAGTTGGCTAAAGAAACATTTCCAGTTGTTTCTTTAGCTACCAAAGATGCGACTATAGCAGGAGGCATAGTACTGAGAGCGATAGCTAAGGGTGATAAGTTTGCTGCTAAGGAAAATGAAGAGAAAGCTGCTTATGCAGTTAATGGAGCGGCAACTAGTGCTGTTGGTAAGACTTTAAGTACTCTAATAATAGCAATAAAGAATACTGTTGATAGTGAATTAAAAACAATCAATGCAGTTCTTGCTACAGTTACGCAATGAGATAAAACCTCAGATTCTACTACACCTGTAGGCGCAGCAGATGGTAGTGGACCTGTAGAAACTGAAAAGAAAAAATAACAATAAAGGATTATCAATAAAACATAACTAAATAAAGTCATTTTAGGAAAACCCTTCTTTTCATAAGAATCGTTTTCCTTTATCTATATCTAATAATTCAGGTATCAAAGTATTGACAGCAATCATTCAACAACCGATTGATTGTAAGATTATATTTGAGCTTTTTTATAAGATAAAAAAATAGACTAAACACTTTATGTTATATTTAAGGACTCTCTTAAATCACATTTTACTAACATAAAGTTCCTATAACACTTAAAATGTTATATAATACTTATATGAGGAGATTTTATGCAAGATTCATCACTACATTCTGTTGTTAATACACAAATTTTTAATGGGCATATTACAGAGGAGATTATATATCAAGAATTTGTAAAAATGGGTATGCAGGATTTCGTTGCAAATGATCTCTCTAAAAGATATTACCGTAATGAACTGACTTATAAGGATATTGAGTATTTAGAGACTACTTTTAACCTTAAGCTTGAAAAAGTTGAAACACTATTACAAGCTGAAATTAAATCTGTAGAGTCAAGCTTACAAGCTGAGATTCAAAGGGTTGAGACAAACTTAAAATCCGATATTAGAGACTTGGATAATAAAATAGATAATGTTGAGAATAATCTTAATACCAAGATAGATACTAAATTTAATGACCTGGATAATAAGATTGATAATGTTAGAAATGAGGTTTCTCTTGTTAGAAAAGATATGGAAATTAATAGGGTGGAGCTTGATAATAAACTTGATAAAACCGCATCAGAATTTAAGAGTACATCAAGACTTCATAATTGGATGTTTGGTACTCTTATTACCCTCAATATAGGGATATTTTTAACATTAATATCCATAGTCTATTCATTATTGAATAAGTAAGTTTAAGTTAAGTAAAACCTTTCTTTGATTATATATCAGTTATTTTTTTACCAAAATCAATCAATTTTATTAATTGTTGAGTCACACACAGTCTCTGTAATATTAAAGTATCTATGCTTTTAGTTTTTATTTTATTCAAAGGTTGTTAACCACTTTGCCCCTTTAGGTTAATAAGGAGGCACGTGATAATGAAAAGAATTACTTTTTGTGCGTTATTAATGACTTTATTTTTACTCATGTCTTGTAATAATTCAGGGACTTCTCCTAAAGATGGACAAGCGGCTAAATCTGATGGTACTCTTATTGATTTAAAGTCAGTAAGTTCAAAAATAACAGAGGCTGTTGCTTTTGCTAAGAGTGTTACAGAAGTTCATACTTTAGTTAAATCCATTGATGAGCTCGCTAAAGCTATTGGGAAGAAAATTAAAAATGATGGTACTTTGGAAAATGAAACGGATAAGAATGGATCATTGCTTGCAGGAGTGCATAGTGTAATATCAGCTGTAAAAACTAAAGTAGAAGCATTGGAAACAACAAGTGGAATTTCTAATGAGTTAAAAACTAAGATTACTGAGGTTAAAAGTAAATCTGAAGCATTCTTAGGTAAATTGAAAGATAAATCCAGTGATCTTGGGAAAAATGAAGCTACTGATGCTCATGCAAAAGCAGCTATATTGACAACTGATGCTACTAAAGATAAAGGAGCAAAAGAACTTGGTGAGCTTAATACATCAATTGATGAATTGTTAACGGCTGCTAATGGTGCAGTAACATCTGCAATTAAGGAGCTTTCAACCCCTGCTAAGTCAGCATCTTCTGCTCAATCTAACTAAGGATAAACAAGTTAATTTATTATTATAAGATTACTTTTTAATCAATCGTTATTTTCTTATAAAATAAAGTCTATAAATAATAAGCTAGGAGTACAGTTCTCTTAGCTTATTTTGTTTTTTTATTCTCTCTTTGCTTGTTTTACTATTTTATTATACTTCTTAGATTCCTTTTATCTTTTAGATTATATTTATGCATTGATTTTAATTTTATATTATTTTTACTTCTTAGTTGTGGGAGTGGTAGTACTAAGACGGAAGATCCTAAAACCACTTTCTTAACTTCTATTGCTAATTTGGGTAAAGGGTTCTTAGATGTTTTTACTTCCCTTTCTGATATGATTACTGGTGCTTTTGGCATTAAAGCAGATACTAAGAAATCTGATATTGGTCAGTATTTCACTTCTATTGAAAAAACTATGAATACAGTTAAAAAAAAGTTACAAGAGGAAGTTGCTAAGAATGGAAATTACTCAAAAATTAAATCTGTTGTTGATACATTTATCACTAATACATTAGATAAAATTGCAGAAGGAGCTAAGACAGCAGCAACAGGAGCTACTACTGATACTGTTATTGGTAATGCTACTTCGGCTGGACATGGGGCTACTCCTGCTAGCAAGGTGTCAGTTGTTTCACTGGTTAAAGGGATTAAGACTATTGTTGATGTGGTTTTAAAAGACAATGAGGGAAATGCAGGTGCTACTAAAACAGGAGAGGATAAAAAGGACATCGGTGCATTGTTTATTGATAATACTGGTAAAGCTGATGCTAAAGAAGAAAATATTGCAAAGGCATCAGCTAGCATTGGAGCAGTAACTGGTGCTGACATTCTAAAAGCTATTGCTAAATCTGAAGTAAATCCTGCTGCAGATAGTACTGAGGGCATTAACGCAGCCGAAGATGCAGCTGGAATTGCTATTGCTCCGGCTGTTGCTAACAAAAAAGAAATTAAAGATGCAGCAAAGAAAGATGCAGTGATTGCTGCTGGTATTGCACTGAGAGCTATGGCTAAAGATGGTCAATTTGCTGCTAATGCTGAAAAAGATGCTCATGCAGTTAATGGTGCAGCAGCTAGTGCTGTTGGTAAGACTTTAAGTACTCTAATAATAGCAATAAGAAATACTGTTGATAGTGGTTTAAAAACAATAAATAAAGCACTAGCATCCGTTACACAAGAAGATAAGTCTACAGATTCTACTACTCCTGAAGAAACAACAGCTAGTGGACAGTAATAATAAAGAATTATTAATAAACATAACTAAATAAAGTCATATAAGGAAAACTCTTCTTTTCATAAGAATTGTTTTCCTTTTTTACTATCTGTAATAATACTCAGGTCTAAATAGTATTGATAGCAATCCTTTAACAACGGATTAATGGTAAGACTGCATTTGGGCTTTTTGATACACTAAAGAAAATAGACCTAACACTATATATTGAAGATAGGGATGACGTTTTTGGTCATGGGAATATGACTAAAGCATTTCTTAAACTTAGAGCGGGTATGAGTCATAAGTTTAGGATTGCTCCAATTAAACCTATAAGTAATAAATTTACTAGAATTGCTACGTTAATAGAACCATTTGCTACATCTAAACTTAGTATTATGGATTATTCAAGTAAGTCAGCTATATCTTATATTTATAAGTACAAAGGAGATGGTAAGGGTGATGATTCATTAGATAGCATGTAAGCATCATATATGTTATTGACTTTGGGTACTCGTAATCTTAAAGCACATTTTACTAACATAAGGTTCCTATAACACTTAAGATATTATATAATAATTACATAAGGAGTGTTTTTATGGGACTTGCTCAACCTGTTATTACTCAGCAAATGGTTATAGCTGAACTTACTAGAGCTGGTATAAATAGAGATATTGCTATTGATTTGTCTTACAGATATTATCGTAATGAACTGACTTACAAGGATATTGAGTATTTAGAGACTACTTTTAACCTTAAACTTGAAAAGGTAGAAGCAACCTTACAAGCCGATATTAGAGACCTTGATAATAAAATTGACAACGTTAGAAATGAGTTAAAATCTGATATTAGAGACCTGGATAACAAAATAGATACTGTTGAGAATAATCTTAACATCAAGATTGATACTAAATTTAATGACCTGGATAATAAGATTGATACAGTCAGAAGTGAATTAAAATCTGATATTAAAGACTTGGATACCAAAGTCGATACAGTCAGAAGTGAATTAAAGTCTGACATTAAAGACTTGGATAATAAGATTGATGTTAACAAAATGGAACTTAAGAGTACATTAAGACTTCATGGTTGGATGTTTGGTACTCTTATCACACTTAATATAGGAATATTCTTAGCATTAATGTCATTATTAGTAAAGTAAATTTATTTAATTAGTCCTTATTTGATTGACTTTCTGTCAATTATTTTTTTAGTCATTTTTTTTACAAAATTGTTTAATTCTTTATTAAAGACAATTTAATTTCATTAATTGTTGTATCACGCAGTCTCTGAAATTTTGAAGCATCTAATGTTCTTAGCTTTTTTTATTTTGTTCAAAGCTTATTAACCATCTTGCTCCTCTGAACTGAATAAAGAATAAGGAGGCATGTGATAATGAAAAGAATTACTTTTTGTGCGTTATTAATGACTTTATTTTTATTTCTTAGTTGTGGGAGTGGTAGTACTAAGACGGAAGATCTTAAAACCACTTTCTTAACTTCTATTGCTAACTTAGGTAAAGGGTTCTTAGATGTTTTTACTTCACTTTCTGATATGATTACTGGGGCCTTTGGTATTAAGGCTGACACTAAAAAGAGTGATATTGGTAAGTATTGCAATGATATTGAAAACACTATGACATCTGTTAAAAAGAAATTAAATACTGTGGTGGCAGAGAATAGTAACTATCCAAAGATAAAGGAAGTTGTTGATAAGTTTATCACTAACACATTAGATAAAATTGCTGCTGGTGCTAAAGAAGCTGCTAAAGGGGCTACTGGTGGAGCTATTGGTGAGGTTGTAAAGGCTAATGCTGTTGGGGCTACTACTGATGCAGAAAGTATAAAGAATCTTGTTAAAGGGATTAAAACTATTGTTGATTTGGTTTTAAAAGAAGGGGAGCCAAAAGCAGATAAAACTAAGCCTGTTGATGCTGATAAGAAAGATATTGGTAAGTTATTTGGGGCTAAAAATGATAGTGCTGATGGTGGTGCTGAAGAGAAACATGTAGCGGCTGCTAGTGCTTCAATTGGGGCTGTAACTGGGGCTGACATTCTAAAAGCTATTGCTTCTGCTAATGCTGATGCTACTAAAGATGGTAAAGTTAAGGATGCTATGGATGCAGCTGCTCTGGCTTTAGCTAAGGGTACTTCTACTGATAATGATGATCAACTTGGAGATTCAGTAAAGAAAGATGCTATTATTGCAGCAGTTATTGTTTTAAGAGCAATGGCTAAGGATGGTAAATTTATTGTTAAGGATACTGGTAATAATAAGACAGAAGATGATGCAGCTAAAGGGGTTGCTGCTAATGCAATAGGTAAGACTTTGAGTACTCTAATAATAGCAATAAGAAATACTGTTGATACTGGTTTGAAGTCAATAAGTAAAGCACTAGCTGCCGTTAAACAAGAAGATAAAGCTGCAGATTCTACTTCACCTACAGACACAGCAGCTAGTGGACAACAACAATAAATAATTATCAATAAAACATAACTAAATAAAGTCATTTTAGGAAAACTCTTCTCTTCATAAGAATTGTTTTCCTTTTATTTATATTTGTCCCCTTGATTTAATAAGGAGGCACGTGATAATGAAAAGAATTACTTTTTGTGCATTATTGATGACTTTATTTTTACTTCTTAGCTGTGGAAGTGGACAACTTCAGGCTGAGAAATTGGCTGCTGAGAGTAAGAATACTTTCTTAGATTCATTAGTTAAGATAGGTCATGGGTTTTACGAGATTTTTGGCATCTTTGGTAATGCTATTGGTGATGCTTTTGGATTTACAGCAGTTAAATCGGGTGACAAGAAAAGTAAAGTTGGTGAACACTTTGAGAAAATAAAAAAAGGTTTAGGTGATACTAAGAATAAGTTAAATGAGCTATCAAATAAAATATCTGAAGCAAGGAATGCTGATTGTAGCACAATTGAAGCTGTTAAGAGTTCAATTAGCAGTGCTAGTGATGTCTTTGAAAGGCTAATTTCTGCCCTAACTAAACTTGCTGATGTAACTAAAGAAGATGCTCTACTTGGTGGTCATAATAATAATGCTGCCCCTGGTGCTGCTGATAAGGATGGAGTTGAAGCTATTATTGCAGGGGTTAAAGATATTATTGGAGCAGCAGAGAAGTCTGATGTAAAGATTGAGAAAGGAACCGAAGGTGGTGCTGTTACTGCTAATGCTGCTACTGATGCCCCTGCTGTTCTTGGGGGTAATAATGCTCATGCTGCTGCTGGTGCTGGTGCTGCTCTAGCAGCTGAGGTTGCTAAGGCAGATATATGGGCTATGATTAATAAAATTAAAAATGCTAAGGCTACTGCTCCTGCTAAACTTAACGGTGCCGATAATGAAGCTGGTGCACTTGCTGCTTCTAATGACAAGGCTGATGCTGCAGCTGGTGCTAAGAGTAATGCTGACCTAGTAGCAGCAGTAGCTCTCAAAGCAATGACTAAGAATGGTAAATTTAGTGCAGTTGATGCTGATAAAGATATTGTTAAGGCGGCAGCAACTAGTGCTGTAAATAAGGTTCTAGGAGTACTTGATTTTATAATTAGGAAAACAGTATCAAGCAATCTAGATAAGATAAGAGAAGCTGTTAAAGGGATACAGTACTCTGAGACTACTACTGAATCAACTGAAGCTAGTACTACTCAACCTGCTGCTAAATAAATTATCTAATTAAATAATCTACTAAATAAAGTCATTTGAGGGAAACTTTTCTCTTCATGAGATTTGTTTTCCTTTTATTTATGTCTTACCCCCTTGAGTAAATAAGGAGGCACGTGATAATGAAAAGAATTACTTTTTGTGCGTTATTAATGACTTTATTTTTACTGCTTAGTTGTGGCAGTGGACAACAACCACAAGCTGGTAATGGTGGCTCAGCAGGAGGAGAGCAACAAGGGGTTGGGAGTTTAAGTTCAGTGCTAATGGAGGTAGGTAGAAGTGCTGAGAATGCTTTTTATTCTTTTTTAGAGTTACTCTCAGATACATTAGGCTTTACTGCTAAATCAACTACAAAGAAAGAGGATGTAGGAGCTTATTTTAGCAGTCTAGGTGCGAAACTTGGAGTAGCATCAGCAGAGTTAGAACAAGTAGCAAAAAAATCAGAGACAGATGTTGATAAAGGTGATCTAAACAAGGTAATTAGAAGTGCAGTTGATACTGCTAAGACTACTTTAAACACATTAAAAGGTCATTTAGAGTCTTTAGGTCAAGTAGGTGATTCTAAACCAGTAGGTGATGCGGAAACTACTGCTAAACAAGGAACAGCAGCAGATGCAACTGAATTAAAGAAAGCCTTTAATTCATTGAAAGAAATAGTAAAAGCTGCAACAGATTCAGGTGTTCAAGAATTAAAAGCAGGAACTACAACACTATCAATAGATAATGTAGATAATAAAGATGGGGCTAAGATATTAGGTACAGATTCGGCAGCAGCAGCAGCAGATGTGTCTAAAGCAGCAGTAATATTAGCAGCAGTAAGTGGTGAGGAAATTTTAAAATCAATAATTGAATCACAAGAAAATGATGCGGTAGCAGGTGTTTCAAGTAATGCAGATGTCAACACAAGTGCATTAAAGTTTGCAAAAGGAGGAACAAATAATCATGTATCAAATGCACATACTCCAAAAGCAGCAGCGGTTGCAGGAGGGATAGCACTGCGCTCATTGGTTAAGACAGGTAAATTATCAGCAGGAGCAGCAGCTAATAGTGCGGGAGGACAAGGAGAAGTACAAAAAATAGGAGTAACAGCAGCAAACAAACTATTGAAAGCAGTAGAGGATGTAATTAAGAAGACAGTAAAGAATGTTCTTGAAAAAGCAAAAGGAGAAATAGATAAAGCAAGAGCTACAAAACCAGAAGGTCAGTAATAAGATAAATAATTAGATTAATTACTTAAAAGTAAGATTAGAAGGCATCTTAGATCTATATCTAAGATGCCTTCTATATTGTTGTAATTAACTTTAAGGAGTTAAATTGGCTGCTAAATCTAGAATTTCTTTCTTTGATTCACTTATCAAAATAGGTCATGGATTTCAAGAGATTTTTGGCTTTTTTGGTAATGCTATTGGTGATGCTTTTGGATTTACAGTAGTTAAATCGGGTGACAAGAGAAGTAAAGTTGGTGAACACTTTGAGAAGATAAAAAAAGGTTTAGGTGATACTAAGAATAAGTTAAAAGAGCTATCAAATAAAATATCTGAAACAAAAAATGCTAATGGTAGCACAATTGAAGCTGTTAAGGGTGCAATTAGCAGTGCAAATAATGTCTTTGAACGACTAATTGCTTCTCTAACTAAACTTGCTGATACTGCTGGTAACACTGAGATTACTGATGCTAACACCGGTGCTGCTGCAGTTGGTGCTGAAGAAGCTAGCGTTAAGACTATGATTGACAATATAAAGGAAATGCTTGAAGTAGCAAAAATTTCAGGAGTAAGGATTGAAGCTGGAAATCCTGGTATTGCTGTTGCTGCTTCTGCTCAAACTGATGCTCCGGCTGTACTTGGAGGTAATGCTCAAGCTGGTGCTGGTGACAAACTAGCAGATGAGGTTGCTAAAGCTGATCCATGGGCTATGATTGATAAGATTAAAAATACTAAAGTCAAAACAGGTAATGTTTCTGGTGACAATACTAATGAAGCTGGGGCATTAGCTGCTGGAACTGGGGTTGATAATGCTGGTGCAAAGAGTAATGCAGACCTAGCTGCTGCTGTTGCTCTTAAAGCCATAACTAAAGGTGGTAAGTTTAGTAATGCTGCTAATGAAGCTGGAGCAGTTAAGGCAGCAGCTGTAACTGCTGTAAATAAAGTATTAGGAGTCCTCGACGTGATAATTAGGAAAACAGTATCAAGCAATCTAGATAAGATAAGAGAAGCTGTTAAGGGGATACAGTACTCTGAGACTACTACTGAATCAACTGAAGCTAGTTCTACTACTCAACCGGCTGCTGCTAAATAAATTATCTAATTAAATAATCTACTAAATAAAGTCATTTGAGGAAAACATTTATCTCTTTATGAGAATTGTTTTCCTTTTATCTATATCTTGCCCTTCTGAGTAATAAGGAGGCACGTGATAATGAAAAGAATTACTTTTTGTGCGTTATTGATGACTTTATTTTTACTTCTTAGCTGTGGCAGTGGTAGTGCTAAGGTGGAAGATCCTAAAACTATATTCTTAACTTCTATTGCTAATTTAGGTAAAGGGTTCTTAGATGTTTTTACTTCTCTTTCTGATATGGTTGCTGGGGCTTTTGGTATTAAGGCTGAGACTAAGAAATCTGATATTGGTAAGTATTTCACTTCTATTGAGACAACTATGAATACAGTTAAAAAGAAATTACAAGAGGAAGTTACTAAGAATGGAAATTACGTAAAAATTAAAACAGTTGTTGATACATTTATCACTAACACACTAGACAAGATCGCAGAAGGAGCTAAGACAGCAGCAACAGGAGCTACTACTGATGTTGTTATTGGTAATGCTAAACAAAATGAGGATGCTGCACCTGGAGAAATAGCAAGTGTTAACTCTCTTGTTAAAGGAATTAAAACTATTGTTGACGTAGTTTTAAAAGATAATGAAGGAAATCCAGATGCTACTAAAACCGCAGATACTGAGCAAAAATCAGTTGGTAATTTGCTTGCTAAAGGAAGTGCTAATGATGGAACAGAAGCACAAGCTGCTGCTGCTAGTGCTTCAATAGGAGCTGTAACTGGTGTTGATATTCTAAAAGCTATTGCTAAGTCTGAGAAAGCTACTGCAAATAAAGATATTAATGTAGTAAATAATGCGGCAGAGATTGCTGTTGCTAAAAATGATAGTGGTACTAAAACTCTTGATGCAGCACAAAAGGACGCAGTTATTGCAGCAGGCATTGCACTGCGAGCAATAGCTAAGGATGGTAAATTTGCTGCTAAAAATGGTGAAGATAAGTCTGCTCATGCAGTTAATGGTGCAGCGGCAAGTGCTGTTGGTAAGACTTTAAGTACTCTAATAATAGCAATAAGAAATACTGTTGATACTGGTTTAAAGTCAATAAGTGATACTCTTGCGACAGTTACACAAGAAGATAAGTCTGTAGATTCTACTACACCTGCAGACGCAACAGTTAGTAGTGGACAGTAACAATAAAGAATTATTAATAAACATAACTAAATAAAGTCATTTTAGGAAAACTCTTCTCTTCATGAGAGCTGTTTTCCTTTTATTTATGTCTTGTCTCTTGTTGAGTTAATAAGGAGGCACGTGATAATGAAAAGAATTACTTTTTGTGCGTTATTAATGACTTTATTTTTGCTTCTTAGTTGTGGCAGTGGACAACTTCAAGCTGAGAAATTGGCTGCTGAGAGTAAGAATACTTTCTTAGATTCATTAGTTAAGATAGGACATGGGTTTTACGAGATTTTTGGCGTCTTTGGTAATGCTATTGGGGATGCTTTGGGATTTACAGCTGTTAAATCGGGTGACCAGAAAAGTAAAGTTGGTGAACACTTTGGGAAAATAAAAAAAGGTTTGGTAGATACTAATGGGAAATTAAAAGAGCTATCAGATGAAATATCTGAAGCAAAAAATGTTAATAGCAGCACAATTGAAGCTGTTAAGAGTGCAATTAGCAGTGCAAATGATGTCTTTGAACGACTAATTACTGCTCTAACTAAACTTGCTGATACTGCTAAAGAAGCTGGTAATACTGATATTGGTGATTCAGGTGCTGCTGCTGCAGGTGCTGCTGATGAAAATAGTGTAAAAGCTGTAATTGACAACGTAAAGAAAATTATTGAAGAAGCAAATAAGTCTGGTGTCAATATTGAAAAAGGAAATTCAGGCGTACCAGTGAGTGCTGATGCTAATACTGATGCACTTGCTGCCCTTGCTGCCAATGCTGCTGCAGGTGCTGGTGCTACTGCAAAGCTAGCAGCTGAGGTATCAAAAGCGGATTCATGGGCTATGCTTGATAAGATTAATAGTGCCAAGACCGCTGTTGGTGTTCAACTTGATGCTAATACCAATTATGGTGCTGGGGAATTGGCAACTGGTACTCCTAATCAAGCTAATGGTTCTAAAGCTGCTACTAATGCAGACTTAGCAGCTGCTGTTGCTCTTAAAGCTATGACTAAGGGTGGTAAATTTAGTAATGCTGCTAATGAAGCTGATGCAGTTAAAGCTGCTGCTGTAAGTGCAGTAAATAAAGTATTAGGAGTCCTCGACGTGATAATTAGGAAAACAGTATCAAGCAATCTAGATAAGATAAGAGAAGCAGTTAAAGGAATACAATATTCTGAAACTACTACTGAATCAACTGAAACTAGTACGACTACTCAACCTGCTACTAAATAAATTATCTATTTAAATAATCTAAATAATAAAGTCATTTTAGGAAAACTCTTCTCTTCATGAGATTTGTTTTCCTTTTTTACTATCTTATAATAAGTCAGGTCGAAAGCATAGTGATGGAATTCTTTAACAATAGATTGATGTTAAAACTACATTTGAGATTTTTGATAAACTAAAGAAAATAGACTAAATACTTTATGTTATAGTTAGTTCCCTTTTAAATCACATATTACTAAAATAAGGTTCCTATAATACTTTAAGTATTATATAATAATTACATAAGGAGATTTTTATGGGACTTGCTCAACCAGTTATTACTCAACAAATGGTTATAGCTGAACTTACTAGAGTTGGTATAAATAGAGATATTGCTATTGATCTCTCTTACAGATATTATAAAAATGAGCTTACTTACAAGGATATTGAGTATTTAGAGACTACTTTTAACCTTAAACTTGAAAAAGTTGAAGCTCTCTTACAAGCTGAAGTTAAATCTGTCAAGATCGAACTGGATACTAAAATCGATACTGTTGAGAATAACTTAAATGTGAAGATTGATAACGTTAAAAATGAATTAAAATCTGACATTAAAGACTTGGATAATAAAATTGACACTGTTGAGAATAATCTTAACATCAAGATAGATACTAAATTTAATGAACTGGATAATAAGATTGATGTTAACAAAATGGAACTTAAGAGTACATTAAGACTTCATGGTTTGATGTTTGGAACTATTATTACCCTAAATATAGGAATATTTTTAACATTAATATCCATAGTTTATTCATTGTTGAATAAATGAATTTAAATTAATTAAACCTTTTCTTTCTTTGACTACATATCAGTTATTTTTTTAGAAAATTATTTAATTTTTTGTTAGAGACAATTAATATCTGCTAATTTTCTCATTGTATTTAGTTTTTGCAAGGTTACAGTATCTATGCTTTTAGCTTTTTTTATCTTATTCAAAGTTTGTTAACCATCTTGTCCCCTGAGTGATAAGGAGGAGGCACGTGATAATGAAAAGAATTACTTTTTGTGCGTTATTAATGACTTTATTTTTACTTCTTAGCTGTGGCAGTGGACAACAGGCTGCTGATGCTGGGAAGACTGGTTCAGAGAAAGGGACTGGAAGTTTAAGTGAAGTAATTGCAAGCTCAAGACAATTATTTTTGGATGCTTTTGTTTCTTTTGGAAATTTACTAAAAGAAGCATTTGGTCTTACTGCAGATACAACTAAAAAAGCAGTAGGAGAACGATTGGGTAAGGTTGGAGAAGCAGTGAAAATAGCTAAAGATAAGTTAGAAGAGCTAAAGGGAAATGAGCAGTTTAATTTAATAAAAGATAAAGCTGAAAGTACAATTAATAAGGCAATTGATACTTTAAGAAAGATAGTTGAAGGAGCAAGTAAAATTAAGGATGCTACTGGTAGTGCTAATGGTAAAGTTGGTGGTAATGTTGGTGATACTGAGGATGCAGAGAAAGCAGATGCAGCAAGCGTTAAGGGTCTTGTTGAAGGGATTAGTATGATCTATGAGGCAGCAAAGGAAGTTGGTGTTGATCTAAAAGGAAATGCTAATAAGCAGATTGAGGATTCTAAAGAAGTTGGAAATTTATTTAATGCTACTGCTAATGTTACTGATGCCAAGGCACTAAGCGGAGCTAGTAAAGCAGTAATTGCAGCTAGTGGTGCAGATATATTAGCAGCAATTGAAGCAGTTAAGGATACAAGTAAACCTGCTGGCCAAATTACTGCTGCAACAAATGCTTTTGAAATTGCAATTGCTAATAAGAGTAACGGGAATGCTACTCATGTTCAAACAAATGCATCAGCAATAGCAGCAGGTTTAGCATTGAGAGCAATGGCTAAAGATGGTAAATTGGCAACCAAGGCTAATGATGCACCAAAAGAAGGAATAAATGCAGTATTAATAGGAGTAGTTGGTAAAACTGTAAATGAGATAGTATCTATTGTAAGAAGAACAGTTGATAAATGTTTAAAAGATGTTGATGATTGCATAAAAGAAGATTCCAGTAGTGTAGTGAAAGCTAAGTAATATAGTGTGGTTATTCATTGGAATAAGTTTTTACAAGCAGGAATTCCTGCTTTTTTATCTAAATACTCAGTATCTTTAGTGATACTGAGTATGAAGTTAGTTTTTACTAATTGATATTAAGCTAGGGGGTCGAAAAAATTTTTTTAGGTTTTCATTACAATAGTACAAGCAATATATTATTATCAATTTGTACATAGTTGCTGCTGAGTGAACAAATTTATTTTCTTTTATGTATTTTTTTTAAAGAGATGTCACAAAAATGTACAATGTATAATTACAAAAATATATGAGATAATAGTAGTTTTTGCAATCTATTAGTAGATTTATAAGGTATACCAAGTTGTTTGAGGTGTAGATTAATATAAGATTTGAGGGTATGTAGGTTTTTGTTTGATGTTTGATCAAGGAAGAAAGATTCAACCAGAGAAGCAATAGTAGAGAGAGTTTTATTAGTATGGTTTTTAAATAGATCTAGGTTATTTTTATTAAGTTTTAGTCTGTTAAAAGACTTAATATAGTTTATTTTTTCGTATAAGTCTAGTATACAAGGTTGATTATCTAATAGGATATTGAGATGAGTATTATTGTAATAGATATTATTGAAGGTAATTTTAGACTTAGCAATCAAAGAGTAGATAGAAATTATATGTTTTGTAGTGATAGAGAAGTTGAATATATTTTTAGCGATGTAGTTAATTTTGTATGCATGAATAGAAGATAAAATATTTTTATTTAAATTTTTAATAATGGAAGTAGCAATAACATTGGGTTCGAGTAAAGAATATTGTTGAAACTGTAGACCATTACTTAATGTATAAGTAATAATATTGTTATTAAAAGTATAAAATATTTTGATAAAAGGATCTTTTAGATGTGTTAAAGGTATGCCGGAAGCCATAATAATGCCGAGTAAATTGTGAATAGTGCTAGAAGAGAGAATAAGATAATTACTAATGAGAATAAATTCATCAGGATTAATTTTATGAATAGGGATATAAGGTATATTATTAGTAAATAAATTTTTTAGAGAGAACATATATATATAAATATAATACTATTAATCTAGCAAAGAGGGAGGTAACTATATATTTTTTTAAAGCAACTATTGAGTTTTTTATGCAAACTATTAATTTTGTATAAAAAGGTAAATTAAACTTATGAGTTTTTTGTGTAAACTATTAATTTTTAGTAGCAAACTTATGAGTTATATGTGGAAACTTATGAGTTATATAAATGGATAAACATTCTATACTATTAACAAATTATAAT